>NZ_JBWJVP010000264.1:0-55944 GCF_056339915.1 Blautia sp. ZXY-1-B12
CAGAACCTCAATCGTCTTTAATGCAAGTGCACTGTTCATCACCTGATACTTTGCAATAAACGGAATGGAGAAAACCATATCCTTATAATACTCATTCCGAAATGCAAAATCAATTCCCGCCGAAGTATTTCTGAGCACTTCTGTATCTGATCTCTTCACTTCATAAGCAGGGCTTCCCAGTTCTTCTGCTCTGGCACGGATCACTTCTGCTGCATCCGGGTCGTTTCCGTCATAAATTACCGGCACACCGGGTACAATGATCCCTGCTTTCTCTCCTGCGATCTTCGCAACCGTATCTCCCAGATACTGCATATGATCCAGACTGATCGATGTGATCACACAGGCAACAGGATTCTCAACAGCAGTAGTCGCATCCAGCCTTCCGCCCAGACCTGTCTCCAGAGTCACATAATCCACCCCTGCCTCTGCAAAGATCACCATTCCCATAAGAAAAAGCATCTCAAAATAAGTCGGATGATAGCTGCCTTCTGCAACCAGTTCATCCGCAAGTACCTTTACTTTCTCAAAGGCCTTCAGGAAAGTATCATTATCAATATTCACCTCATTGATCTGGAAGCGTTCATTGATCTCCACCAGATGAGGAGAAGTAAATAATCCGCAGGAATATCCTGCCTCTCTCAGAACAGAGGTCAGAAACGCACATGTACTTCCCTTTCCATTAGTTCCTGCCACATGGATCACCTTAAACTTATCCTGAGGATTACCAAGTCTTCTCAGACATTCCTTTGTGTGATCCAGACTGTTCTTCTTTGTAAATTTCGGAGTTTCATCAATATAAGCAACTGCTTCTTCGTAATTCATAAAAAAATTCCACCACTTATCTATAATGTATTTAGTTACTCTAACATTATATAATAGTGGTGGAAGTATGTCCAGTACCAATCGTAATATTTTATCCGACAAAATTATGGATTAATTCTCATTCATACCGGCACTTTCTGTTAATTTCCATTTATTATTTGAATAAAGTGCATAGCAGGACCGGTCATAGCTCTTGCTCAGCGGTTTTCGCGTCGAACTGTTGCTTCGCTGGATCACCGCAAGCCTGTCGAAATCATTCAGCTCCGTACCTGTGATCATCAACGTAGTCGGATTGATATAGACCGTATCATACCATTCTCCGTTCAGCTTGATTTCACTGGACGGCGTAAATTCCGTTCCCTTAATGTAATATGTATGATCTGCCTCAGAGATACATTGAATGGAATCCAGAGTCACATCATAGATTCCCATACGCATTCTGGTACGCAGATAAGGACTTTCGCCGCTTTCCCCGTAGGAATATCTCTTTCCATAAAGGAGGTCATACTGCAGGGTTTCCAGATCCACCTGATAATTTCTGGTATTTCTTCTTGCCTGATGATAGCGGAAAACAGTTCCCTCATGGATTCCCACACGATCCATAACCTCTGCCGCCATCTGGTATGCTGCAAGATTTTCATTCTTTTTCTTAAGTCCGAAGTTATCCCACATCACATACTCTGTCTGGAACAGATACTTGTTCTTCAGGTCCTCCACAGTCAGTCCCATAGTCGGAAGGTGGTCACCGTACATAACAAGGACCACATCCTCAGGATAATCTGCCAGCTTATCTGTCAGCTCTTTTACAAAATTATCCATCTCATGGATCTCATTTACGTAATATTCCCATTTATTATTCTCTTCCTCAGTCGGCGCACCGGAAACTGTGATCTCAGGATCCTCCAGAATCTGCTCATCCGGATATGCGCCATGTCCCTGTACGGAAATAGTATATACATAATCCGGCCCCTCAGTAGAATCCAAACATTTCAGGATTTCATCTGTCAGAACCTCATCCTTTACCCAGCCATTTGGATTCTTCTCGTTCTCTCTTGCCATGTACTCTTCAGAAGTAAAAGTATCAAATCCGAGATTCGGGAAAATAGATCTTCTTCCATAGAAGTTTGCCTCATTATTATGAACCGCATGGGTGGTATAGCCCAGATTCTTCAGTACATAAGGTGCACTCTCACAGGTAGTCTCTCTCAGAATACTCTTATAAGGATATTCCCCAGGTCCAAAATAATGCATACTCATTCCTGTAATGGATTCAAATTCCGTATTGGCAGTACCTGCACCGACAGACGGAACCTTATAATATCCTGAAGAATATTCCTTCATCAGCTTACGGAAGGTCGGAATCGGGTCTTCTGAAATATCCAGGTAATTAACCAGCGTAGGATCAAAGAATGATTCTAACTGCAAAAACAGAATATTCGGCCGCTTTTCTTCCTGCGTTTCCGGAAGATTCTTTTCCGTCTTCTCAATTCTTTTGATTTCTTTCTCAGAATAATCTCTCGGACAGCTGATTCCCGTATTAAAAATCGTAGTTGCCAGACAGTAAGGATATCCATAATCCTCATATGCAAAAGCAATATTTCCAAAGTAATTGGAAAGTACCCTCTTCTCCAGTGCAAGCTGTGTACTTCCTGCAAAAAGAGCAACAGCCAGCAGGATCAGAGGAATATTGTAGCGATATTTAATCTTTTTCTGATACTTCGGTCCTTTAATAAGCAGCATCAGCAGTAAAATAACAAGAATCCCAAACAGGATGCAGACTGCCACAACGCCTGCAACAGGCAGATATTTGTTGGCAATCTTCATTGCATCTGTGATCAGATGCAGATCCGGTCCTGTAAACGGTGTAACACGGTTGAGCAGGAGAACACCGTTAATAATGGCCAGTATCAGCCAGAACAACGTAACCAGTACTCTCCAGAATACTCTCCTGTGAAACAGATAAACAATTAGTGACGAGGTAAAAATGAATGCCGCATTATATGCAAAAACCAGAGGTCTCTGTGTCATATAATTCCAGGCTTCTATAAACGAGTGACGGCAGATTGCCTCCATAACAAAATATCCCGCTGCGCTGGCAAGTACATGGAGTAAAAGGGAGATTTTGTTACAAATCTTATACAATTTCATCTAAACACTCCCTTATTTCTTAAGCTGCTCTAACTGTCCTTTAACCTTATCCATCATTTCTTTATATTTCGCAAGTTTGTCTTTCTCCGCATCCACCTTGGCAGCAGGTGCCTTGTTTACGAAGTTCGGATTATTCAGCATACCTTCACATCTTGCAATCTCTTTTGTGAGACGTTCTGTTTCTTTTGTAAGACGTTCAATCTCTTTATCTTTGTCAATCAGGTCTTCCAACGGCATATATACAACCGCATTGGAAACAACTACTGAAACTGCATCTTCACTGATTCCGTTCTTGTCTGTCTGTACCAGAATCTCTTTTGCAAATGCAAGATTTACAAAGGATTTCTTGCTGTTCTCATACATTGCTGCTGTTTCAGCATCCTTTGCCACAATATGCAGGCTTGTCTTGCGGTTATTCGGAACATTCATCTCTGTTCTGGTATTACGGATACCTCTTACAACCTCTTTGAAGCCCTCGATTGCTTTCTCAGCATCCGGGAAGTTTCTCTCTTCTCTGTATACAGGCCATTCGGAGATCATAATAGACTCTTCTTCAGGAAGAAGTGTGCAGTAGATTTCCTCTGTGATAAACGGCATATACGGATGAAGAAGCTTCAGGCCTTCTGTCAGCGCTGTTCTTAATGTCCAGAGTGCATCATTTGCTGCCTTCGGATCTTCCTCTGCCTTCCACAGACGAACTTTAGCCATCTCAATATACCAGTCGCAGAGTTCATCCCACAGGAAGTCATAAACCTTCTGTACTGCAATACCAAGTTCATATTTTTCCATGTTCTCTGTAGCTTCGCGGATCACTGTATTTAAGTGAGACAGAATCCATTTATCCTCTGCACAGAGATCATTTAAGTTCTCCGGTTCTGTCACTGTCTTGCCTTCCAGGTTCATCATGATGAAACGGGAAGCATTCCAGATCTTGTTTGCGAAGTTACGGCTTGCTTCTACCTTTTCCCAGTAGAAACGCATATCATTTCCAGGTGCATTACCTGTCATCAGAGTAAGACGAAGAGCATCTGCGCCGTATTTATCAATAACTTCCAGAGGATCGATACCGTTTCCAAGAGACTTACTCATCTTACGTCCCTGGGAGTCACGTACCAGACCATGGATCAGTACATGATGGAACGGAACCTGATCAGTCTGCTCCAGAGCAGAGAATACCATACGGATAACCCAGAAGAAGATAATGTCATATCCTGTAACAAGTACATCTGTCGGATAGAAATATTCCAGTTCCGGTGTTTTCTCCGGCCAGCCAAGCGTGGAGAATGGCCATAATGCAGAACTGAACCAGGTATCCAGTGTATCCTCATCCTGATGAAGATGTGTACATCCGCATTTCGGGCATTTCTCAGGCATTTCTCTTGCAACTACTACTTCACCGCACTCATCACAGTAATAAGCCGGAATTCTGTGTCCCCACCATAACTGTCTGGAAATACACCAGTCGCGGATATTCTCAAGCCAGTGAAGATACGTCTTGTCAAAACGGGACGGAACGAATTTCAGATCTCCGTCATCCAAAGCTTTGATTGCAGCCTTTGCCATCTCGTCCATCTTTACAAACCACTGTGGCTTGATCATAGGCTCTACCGTTGTGCCGCAGCGGTCATGAGTTCCAACGCTGTGGTTGTGAGGAACTACTTTTACCAGAAGTCCAAGTTCTTCCAGATCTGCTACCATTGCCTTACGTGCTTCGTAACGGTCCATACCAGCGTATTTTCCACCAAGCTCGTTGATGGTCGCATCGTCATTCATAATGTTGATCTCTTCCAGATTGTGACGGCGTCCAACCTCAAAGTCATTAGGGTCATGGGCAGGTGTGATCTTTACACATCCTGTTCCGAATTCTTTGTCTACATATTCATCGGCGATCACCGGAATCTCTCTGTCTGTGAGAGGAAGCTTCAGCATCTTGCCGATGAGATCCTTGTAGCGCTCATCTTCCGGATTTACGGCAACAGCAGTATCACCCAGCAGGGTTTCCGGACGTGTAGTTGCAATCTCTACGAAACGTCCCTCTTCCCCTACGATCGGGTAATTAATGTGCCAGAAAAATCCGTCCTGATCCTCATGCTCAACCTCTGCATCAGAGATGGAAGTCTGGCATACAGGACACCAGTTGATGATTCTGGAACCTTTGTAGATATAGCCTTTTTCATATAATTTGATAAATACTTCCTGTACTGCCTTGGAACATCCCTCATCCATTGTGAAACGTTCTCTCTCCCAGTCTGCGGAAGCACCCAGTTTCTTTAACTGATTGATGATCTTTCCGCCGTACTCCTCTTTCCATGCCCACGCATGTTTTAAGAATTCCTCACGGCCGATATCGTGTTTGTCGATGCCTTCTTTTTTCAGCTTGTCGATAACCTTAACCTCTGTAGCGATAGCTGCATGGTCAGTTCCCGGCTGCCATAATGCTTCATAGCCCTGCATTCTCTTGAAACGGATCAGGATATCCTGCATAGTTTCATCCAGCGCATGTCCCATATGAAGCTGGCCAGTTACGTTTGGCGGCGGCATAACAATAGTAAACGGTTTCTTGTCCGGATTTACTTTTGCATGGAAATATCCATTGTCCATCCATTTTGTGTAAAGACGCTCTTCGATTCCCTTAGGATCGTAAGTTTTTGCAAGTTCTTTGCTCATAATGTCCTCCTGATATTCTATCTCTGTAATAAAAGTATCTGCGGATCACTCCGCTGTAAAGCAGCCCACAGCTCTATAAGCTTATTCGATTAAAAAACGCCCTTTACACGCATTATACGTGCAAAGGGCGATATAAATCGCGGTACCACCTTAGTTTGTCTCTCATTCCCTTAACGCGGGATACGTGAAAGCCTACCATGCGCGTATATGAATCTCAGTATTATCATACCACTCACTTCAGCCTCCCGGCTCCAAAGCTACCTTCAGCGCTTCTGTTTCCGGGAAACCTTCCAGCTTATAAGCTTCCCTCTCTGTGGGACATTACCGCCTACTCCTCTTTTTCACAGCCTTTTTCTGGATTCTACTATAATGAAAAAAGGCTTTCTTGTCAAGAATGTTTCTCCGGATTTCACAAATTTATCTGATGTCATACGTATATTTTTCCCGCATTGTCGAACAAAATTTTATCAATAATATCCTTTGCATTATTTACGGAAAGATATCCGTCCTCTATTTTTTCTCTCAGAACACTACACAGTGAAAAACGGAATGCAAGAAGGGAGCCATAACTTTCCTCTACTGTCCATGTATCACATCCCCAGCAGATTTTATCAATCTGGGACATCTCGATCAGCTGATGCATTACACGTTTTGATGCAGTGTAGGATAAGATTGGAAGCCAGGTCAGATCCGGATACAGATTCGGATATCCGTCTACTATGGAAAAGAGATCATCTACCCATGGAAAGCCGCAATGCAGCAGTACGAATTTTGTTTCCGGATTATTTTTTATCACATTGTTCAACTGCAATATATTCGTATCTATGACTTGTCCCATTCCTGTATGGCACTGCAATGGAAGTGACACTTCCGCCGCAATTTCACATATTTTCCAGAACAAATAGTCCTGAAAACATCTGATATCTTCCTGGGTTATATCCGACTCTTTTAAACGGAATACCCTTTCAGCCTGCTCCCGCGTCACTTTTTCAAAATGAAGACTACGCTCATAGGCCATCGCTATTTTTAAGGCCACACAGCCCTCACTCTTTTTTTGTATGATCCACTTTCTGACCCACTCCACATAATCCTGTAAATTGTCCGGCAGCTCACCGAAGTTCTCTTCCAGTGATACACCGTCATGATTGCGAAGTCCTTTTTTATAGCCCAAAAAGAACAGATCCAGTCGAAAAGCAGGCGTAAACAGTTCCGGTCTTCCATTGTCAGAGCCCGGATTCCAGTAGGTATCTACGATTACTTTTTGATACTTACACTTATTTTTCAGTACATCCATGTAAAAGTCGGGATTTTGATGCGCTTTTCTGATCTGATCTGAAATCTGATCCCAGTTCTGAGCTGTGATCGGCTCCGATATTCCATACAACTCCCCGATTGCCTTTTGAAGCCAGACAAAATAAGATTTATATCGTGTTTTTTCCAGATATGCATTCCTGCTTTCTGCTGTTGTCCCCGGAGTTACCTGCTGCCATTGTAAATACGTATTATTTATCAGCTTATCCAGATCAAAATCCACCATCGCCTGTTCTGGCAGATGATGTGAATGCGTGTTCCTGATTTTATGATCGGATATATAGTTCATTAATTCCTGCTCTATCTGATTTGCTGTTCCCATGATAATATTCCCCTTTCTTCCTCTTATCCATTCTATCCGTTTGACTACATATTTAAAAACCACAGAAAAACAATTTCTTCTTTTCCGCAATAAAGCGACAGATCGTTTATTCCACACTTTTCAGGGATTCTACCATGTCAATCTTCTTTAATTTCTGATGCATAAACAGATTTACGATCATGGAGAATCCAATTGTCAGCAGTCCACAGTACAGGAAACTGACAGGATTAATATTTCTTCCGAACATGACCGCATCCACTTCCACAGTACGGATAATATATCTGTGCAAAAAGATTCCGAATACAGCCCCTGCCAGCACGCCGATGAGGGTAAGGATAACATTCTCCCTGTATACATAGGCCGAAACCTCAGTATCATAGAATCCCAGCACCTTCAGGGTTGCCAGTTCTCTCTGACGCTCCGTAATATTGACATTGTTCAGATTATACAGAACCACGAAAGCAAGCATTCCCGCAGAAATGATCAGCACTATGATCACCGTATCCAATGCTCCAAGCATTCTGTGAAGCTGAGCCTCCAGACTGCTGGTATAGCTGATGCTTAACGCAGCCGGATACTTCAGGATTCTCATTTCCCACCTCAGATTCTGATTCTTTGTACTCCTCTTTTACTGTGAACACAGTTGCAGAATAGTTCGGCTTCTCCCCGAAGGTCTGTTCATAGACATTTCCTGTCATATAAATATAATGTCCCATGTAATTCTCTGTCACTGCTGCGATCTTTGTCTCATAATTTTTTCCATCCTTTGTGATGGTCATGGTATCCCCGACTTTCAGTCCTGTCAGAGTTGCCGTCTTCTCACTGATCACTGTACCTGCTTCCGTCAGCTTATATTTCTCTTTTGTCTTTCTGTCCTGAAGAGTTACATCCTTATTAAAGGTCTCAAGATTCTCAGGCACATACACATATACGCTGATATTGGATTTATTTCTGGGAACACTCATCTTGGTAAACTGCACATGGGTATATCTCTCGATCTGGCTGTCATTCTTCAAAAATTCATCCAGCTCCTGTCTCTCCTTATCCGTTGCATCCTCATCATCAATGATCGTTCCTGTATAATGCTGAAGCTCCTGATACTGCCGTCTGGCAATATCCATAATGGAATCCCTGAGTCCAAAACCTACCAGCATCAGCGCCATACTTCCCGAAATACCGAAAATCGTCATAAAGAAACGTTTTTTATATCGGAAAAGGTTTCTCAGAGTAGATTTCCATGTAAAATTCAAGTGCTTCCAGAAAAGCGGGATCCGTTCCAGCAGGATTCTCTTACCCTCTTTGGGAGCAGGAGGACGCATCAGTGATGCCGGAGTTTCCGCCAGTGCCCTGTAACAGGAGAAAATGGTGGCTCCGACGGTACACACAGTTGCCGCACCTGCTGCTATCATTGCAAATTTAAACTCATAACGGATCTGGATATTGTTCATCATGCCCTTGTACATAATGCCATACCCGTTAATAATAACCAAAGGCAGGATCTTCTCTCCGATCAGAATTCCCAGAATACTGCCTCCCACAGTGGCAAGAAAGGCATACAGCAGATATTTGGATGCAATCGCATACTTGCCGTATCCCAGAGCCTTCATTGTACCGATCTGGGTTCTCTGTTCTTCCACCATTCGTGTCATGGTAGTCAGACTTACCAGTGCAGCCACCAGGAAAAAGATAACAGGGAAAACCTGTCCGATACTTCTCATTCTGTCTGCATTATCCCCATAATCTGAATATTCCGGCAGATCATTGCGGTCCGTTACCATCCATTCCGGCATACTGATATCATCGATCTCATCCTGAGCATCCTGAATCTTCTTCTCACCGTCTGCAATTTCTTTCTCTGCATCCCTCTTGCCGTCTTCGTATTCTTTTTTACCTTCTTCCAGATCCTTCTCAGCTTTCTTGATGTCCTTTCTGGAATCCTTCAGCTTCTGTTCGTTCTCTGAGATTTCCTTCTCTCCATCCCTCAGCTTCTGTTCATTGTCGGCAATCTCTTTCTCGCCGGAAGCAAGCTTCCCTTCATTCTCCCGGATCTGTGCTTCTCCCGAAGCAAGTTCTGCCTCCTTCTCCTCTAACTGAGCCTGGCTGGAATTTAGTTTTGCTTTTGCAGCATCGATCTGTTCCTGTGCTGACTCAAGCTGGGCTTCTTTTTCCTGAATCTCTTTTCTGGCTGGTTCCAGCTTCTTCTCCTGAGCCTTCACCTCTTTCCATCCTGCATCAATCTTTGCCTGGGCATCGGGAAATGCGGCCTCCTGCTGGTTCAGTTCTGCTTCCTTTGCATCAAGCTGGGCCAGTCCGCTCTCCACCTGGCTTAAACCACTCTCCAGTTCACTTCTTGCTGCTGCGATCTGGTTTCTGGATGCTTCCAGCTGGGCCGCCTGACTGTCCACCTGCTCCTGATAAGCGGAAACCTGTGCTGCCAGAGCCGCCAGGTCTTCCTCTGAATATACTCCCGAAGCTGCTGCTTCCTCATACTGTGCCTGTAATGCTGCAAGCTGACTTCTGGCATTCTCTAACTGAGCCTCTCCTTCGGAAAGCTGGGCCTCCTGCTGCTCAATCTGGGCAAGTCCCTGATTGCAGCTTTCCTTTTTGGCATTTAAGTCCTGTCTGGTTGCTGCAATCTGCTCTCTGCCTGACTGGATCTGCGCCTTTCCATTGTCAAGTTCCTGCTGGCTCTGGGTAAGCTGCGTCTTTGCATCCGCAATCTGCTTCTCACCAGCGCTTAACTGATTCTTGCCATCCTCAAGCTGTGCTTTTCCATCATCAAGCTTTGCCTGGTTCTCTGAAACCTCCGCCCATCCGGCATTCAGCTGTTCCTTTGCAGATGCGATCTGTGCTCTGCCACTGGCAAGCTGCTCTTTCGCACTGGCAAGCTGGGATCTGCCATCCTCTAATTCCTTCTTTGCATCTGCAAGCCGGGCTTTTCCGTCCTCCAGTTCCTTTTTTGCGTCTGCAAGCTTTTTCTTGCCATCCTTATATTCCTTCTTGCCGTCTTTTAACTTCTTTTTGCCGTCCTCCAGTTCCTGTCTGGCATCCGCAAGCTTCTCATTAGCTTCCTTCTTTCCGTCTTCAAGTTCCTGTCTGGCATCTGCAAGCTTGTCATTGGCTTCCTCTACAATCTCATCATATCTGACCTGACACCGTTCTGCCTCAATCCCCTCCACTCGCTCCTGCACTCGCTCTATCAGGGAATCATAAGCATCTGTATAGCTGATCAGATCCTGTGCCCCATGAGCCTGCACATAGATCTGTGTATAAACCTCCTGGTCAAAATCCTCAGGGAGCACATAGGCAAATCCATTAACCTCACCGGAACCAAGAGTAGAGTTTCCCCGGTTATAGGATATGTAAAGCGGACTCTCACCTAAACCCACAACTGTGTAATCTGTCTTTTTCAGCAGTTCGCTGTCTCCGCCCTCTTTCAGGGTAATCTGATCACCCACCTTATATCCATTGCTCTCAGCAAAAATACAGTCAAGGAAAATCTCTCCGCTTTTTTCCGGAGCTTTTCCCTCTGTCACTGAGATCCGGTTCATGGTTTGATCCACAGCTTCCACATGAAGTACCTTCTGCTTCTCGCCTTCTCCACACATTACATCTGTACCATAGGCGCCCTCTGCATTCTCAACTCCGTCCACCTGCTTAATGGCAGCTACATCATCCTCCGTCAGTCCCAGAGTTCCCATTACTTTGATATCCATAAGATTGGTTTCATCATAATAGGCATCACCTGAGAAGCGCATATCCGGTGACGACGCCTGTATTCCGGAAAAGAATGCAACTCCCAAAGCAACGATCATAAATATGGAAATAAACCTGGCCTTACTTTTTCGTATCTCCATCCAGAAATCTTTATGCATTGCTTTCATATTCATCACCTACCATTCAATCTCCTCTATGGGTGTAGGATGGTCATTCATCGTCATCCTGGAAACCTTTCCGTTCTTGATCTTGATCACACGGTCTGCCATAGGTGTCAGCGCCGAGTTATGGGTAATGACGATCACTGTCATTCCACGCTCCCTGCACATATCCTGCAAAAGCTTTAAGATTGCCTTACCAGTCTGGTAGTCCAGTGCACCTGTGGGCTCATCACACAGTAAGAGCTTGGGATTCTTCGCCAGTGCCCTGGCAATGGAAACTCTCTGCTGCTCACCACCGGAAAGCTGTGCCGGGAAATTGGTCAGTCTGTCCTTCAGTCCCACTTCCTCCAGAACCTCCCTGGCATCCAGCGGATTTTTACAGATCTGCAATGCCAGTTCTACGTTCTCCAGCGCTGTAAGATTAGGCACCAGATTATAGAACTGGAATACAAATCCAATATCATTTCTCCGATAACCGGTAAGCTGCCTGCTGTTATATCTGGCAATATTCCTTCCATCCACCAGAACTTCTCCGCTGGTAGCCTGATCCATACCCCCAAGAATGTTCAGCACTGTCGTCTTGCCCGCACCGCTGGGACCAACGATCACTACAAACTCTCCCTTGGCAATCTCAAAGCTGATCTCATCCACTGCAACGATCTTTACTTCTTTGGTTCCATATATCTTGGAAACCTTATCCAGTTTTACATATGCATCTGTCATCTCACTCATCCGCATTTCCCCTGTAATTTTATTTTTGCTACACCGGTAATTTTATTTTGTTACAATTATTAACGATTCTTTTGACCCCGATTTATTTCCGTATTTATTTACAGGCAGGTCAAATTCTGACCTGCCTGGTAGTCTTAATGGTTATATTTATTGTAACACATTATACCTGTAATTAAAAATAAAATATTCATAAAAAATCCAGATACTTCAAAACCGCCTGATCATCTCAGGCGGTTCATCATTTTAACCATGTGGCATATCTCCTTTCTTCTTATTTCGTGTACCAGAACATCTTATATCTTCTTTACCCGTTATTATTTTACATTAAGCTGATGACGAAAATATAAAAGTGGGACTAAACATACATCATCTGACCTCGAATCTTTATTTTTATTCTTACCTGATTTCCGCATGAAAGAAAAAAATCATGCTCATATACACACTTATGGTTTACAAATCACAAAAAGCAGCATCTTTATATAGTGAATTTGCAAATTCAAAAAATTTAAAGGAGGCAAAAATTATGCCAGGAACATTTAACGGAACAACTTTAACTATTTCAGCTACCCCCGTAGACGGTGCACTGATTCCCGATAAAAGTGCAACAAATGTAGCGGGAATTGCCATTGTGGGGTCAGATATGTATTGCGTAAAGACAACCGGTCTTAAAACTACATTACTCAAAACGACTGACTACATGGCAACAAAAGCAACTGCCGTAAAAAAAGATCTGAACTGGTTCGCTCTGGGACTTACCAAAATTGGAAATTATCTGTATATGCTTGCAGAAGACCATAAAGGTTACGGCGGTTCTACAACCATCGTAAAACTGGATACCAAAGGCAATCAGCTCGGTACGTACAGTATCAATGAAATTTGTCCAAAAGGCGCATTAGGTATCACTGCAGCTGACGGAACTAACGAGAAATTTATCATTATGCATTACGCTGACAAGAGCAATGCTGGGACATTAGCTTTCAGTGTTGTAGACTGGAAGGCTGCTGAAGCAGCAAGTACATTCACAGTTACTAACTCAGGTTTTGGTTATACCACACGGCTTCAGGATATTTACTATCACACTTCATTTGGATTATTTATCCTGACAAATAACACTTTTTCAACACTTCAGAACCGTATTCTGGTAGTTGATTATCATCTTACTGATGATAAAGGTAAAAAATACACTCCATGTTCGGTCATCAATGTAAATAAAACAGGTGAATATAAGCAGTACAACCTTGAATCAATCTGTATGAAAGCCAATCACCTTGTGCTTGCATCCAATGTTATAACATCTGATGGAACCGCAGAAGATAAATTCTCTGTGCTGGAAGGCATTACCTACTCCGGTAAAACCTATACTTTTGCATGCGGTTTTAAAGCAGGAGCCCGTGTACCTACCAAAGTAGATCCCAACTATGAAACAACTAATCTGGGATGTGTATCCTTTAACGGAAACAATACTCCATATTTTATAAAACAAAGTCAAGATAAAGTCGCTGTTCTTGGCTACTGTAAAAATTATATGAATACAAGCGCAGGTGTATCTCACTTTAAAACATTCACTGACGGTTTATTAGGTCATGCCAACGGTATGAGCTGTTTTAACGGAAAATTCTTTGTTGTCGCAGGAAATAACAAAGTGGTTGCTATCAGCAGTAACAAAGAGGATGAGGAAATAACATATACAGTAACTCCCAACGATAACGATAAATCATTTGCTCTTAAAGCAATTAATTATTTTTATGAGGCAAATACAGCTTTATTATTGTCCGTTGTTGACGGAACATTAAAGCTCTATAAATGTACATTTGAAAATGAAAAAAATGTAAAAGCCACTTATCTTTGTACACTGGTAAACGCCGGTCAGCCTACATCCCAGGATATTTTCTATCACAATAAATTAGGGCTTTTTGTCGGAACCAGTAATCCACATACTGTAAGTGGAGTAACGACTAAAATCACAACAAAAAACACCTTGCTTCATTATAATCTGAAAAAACTTGATGATAGCAAACTTTTATATCCGGATTTCGGATTTGTTACAGATATTCCTGCTAAAGATGCTCAGGGCCGCAAATATAACAGTTTTGAACTGGAATCAGTGGCTCTGGATCAAAATAATAAATTAATCGCTGTGTGCAATGTCAATGTCAAAGATGCTACCCACACCAGTGGTTTAGCATCCACTGACGGCTTCTTTCAGTATAATACGCTTGAATTTATTACAGCTTGATTTCGCTACATCAATAACAGCATAAATTTCCATTATAAAAAGCAGGCAGTTTTTCGCCTGCTTTTTATAATTCCAATTTTCTATTTAACAACAACTTTTTTATTATCTGACCATACGCCAAACTGTTTAATACCATTCAACAACGTATATGCATGCGCTTTCAAATAGTAAACTCCCGGTTTTATATTTTTAAAAGTAACTGTATTTTTCTTTTGATTTTTTAATACAATATTTTCTCCTGAATCTGCATTCTTAAGTACGCAATCAAACCCATCACTGTATTTTAAATTTCCAAACTGTGCGGTTACTGTTTTCTTTTTCCCGGTAATTTTTATTAATTTTATATTATCTTTATTTAGTTTAACAGGAGGCATACGCATTTCATTAGACCACCTGCTATAACTTTTTTTACCATTTTGAACAGTATAAGAACGGACTCTGGCAAATCCCATAGTCGGCACTTTTTTTAATATACAGGTTGTGTTTGCAGAATTTTTATTAGCTAATACCTTAGTACCATCATATATTTGATATTGATATCCATCTGCATTCTTTACTTTTCCGCTCAAATCAATTGTAACATAGATTTGTTTGTTTACTATATCTGAATCAACAGATTTTATATACGGACGATTTGTTTCTGGTTTTGAAGCAGTTCCCTCACTTACAAAAGGAATACCATTCATCTTACAGTAATAGTATGCATATGAATTTTTCTTTCCATGAACTGTTAGAGAATCACAATTTATGAACGCCTCAGCACCTATCTCAGTAACTGTTTCAGGTATATATAACGTTTTCAGTTTTCGACAGTCAGCAAATGCAAAAAAATCTATACTTTGAAGATTTTGGGGAAGTTTAACACTCGTCAGTTCACCGCAGTATATAAATGCACTTTGTCCAATTTTTTTCACATTATCAGAAAGTATTACCCTTTTAAGCTTTGGACATGTGCTAAAGGCAAAAACTGGAACAGTATCTACTGAAGCCATCCACTCTACTTCTTCTATATTCAAATTATCTTCAAAACAAAATTTTTCTACTTTAGAAACCGAAGGAAGAAGCATTATCTTCTTATAATCTCCAGTTGGGTATTCTCCATACACACGGCTCTCTGAAATTTTCAACTGTTCATACTTATTTTTACTTTCAATGGTTATCTGTGATTTCATAGCAGCTTCTGCTGAGACAGATGCAGAAATTGCTACACACGTTAAAGCAATCAACAATATTTTCTTTACTTTCTTTGACTTCATAGAATCTCCTCCAATCAATAATATTCATCTATTATCATAGTATATCACTAACTATAAAAGATCCTGTATTTCTGGTATTAAAAGTATTCTAATGACCCCGAACCAAAATGCAAATTTAAATTAATCTCCACAGTTTTGCAGCAACATATGTTCGCCTGTAGTCTGAAAGCCTTTTGTTTAGCAGCTGCCTTAATTTCCAGCCTGGAATAGCCCTAAAAGCATCTCGGGCTGGAAATTTACATGTTATTGGCACCTTGAATCTGTGCTTCAGTCATACACATATCATGTTCTTTCGCAAATTTAAGAGTTGCCTTTAACCCTTTGGTTTTTTCTCCTTTCAAACCTTCGAATGCTACTTTTACATCTATCATGTAGCAGTATTCTAAAAATCTTTTCAATGCCTTTTCCTTCTGGCTGTTCTTAAATAATAATTCCCATACAGACATCATATCTTCATGATAGAGAAGAATAATGATATCTCCATACCTGACTGCAAAATAGTATTCCGTTAACATTTGATCACGCCTCTTCAGATTTACTGTGCAGGTACTGCATGATTTCTTCATAGCTCCGTCCACTCTGTGCTATAGCATCCAATAACTTTTTCTGGCGAAGTGCATCCCTCTTATCCAATAAATCTTTTAATGTTGCTGCCGCAGCATCATACCGATGCTTTGCTTTCACCAGATCCTTCTGTGCTTTTTCAATTTTAGTGTCCAGTAGTTCTGCGTTTATTTCACGTGCCATATTTACCGCCTTTCTTTCTGAATGTTTGATTTCTTAAGTGTATTACTGATCTCTCCGGCTCGATAAGTAATGTTTCCTTCATTCATCCCAAAAGCCTCTAAGATTTTTTTCTGCTTTGCTGTTACAGCATGGTCCAGCCGGTATACATTATCCGTCTGGCGTGTCATTTCAATCTTCTCAAGTTCCCTGATTGCTGCCGGAACTGTCATATAATTCTGTTTCTTCTCAAGTTTTTCGTTCTCTTCCTGTAATGCAGTATAAATTTTGTTTCGGATTATCAGTGCGATGAATTGTGTAAAAATCCTTCCCTCAACTCCTTCGTTTGTATGTGAACGCATGCTCTTGTTTCCAAGGAATGATTTATCAGAGGCAAAAAGTTTCTCAGATACATCACGGCTCTTATAAAGATGCAGTGCTTCCTTTGCGGTCATCCTTTCGGATGTAATAATAACAAAGTATCCGCATAATGATATTTCCCGTTCTGTCACAGTTGTTTTTTCTTCCGGATATAAAAACACGCCATCTTTATCGTAGTGAAGATAAAAGTATTTTTCGTAAGCTGAACCGAACTCTACTGTTTCATTCTGATGTGACATCAGCAAAGCTGTCCGCTCTCTCAGTGCGTTTTCAAAATGCTCCCGTTCATCAGCATCTTTTGAAATACTATGATAAATATGAATGTATCTCTTTTTTTCATCGCCTTCAAATAAAGTCCTTTGTACTGTTTTTCCATACACACCATAGGCATTCATGTCACAAGAGCGCTTATTTTCGAACGTTCCTTTGTTCTCTAAGATCAAATCACTTATGAAAGAAGACATGCCTTTAGCCATGATCACAAAACTATAACCACATTCGTCTAAATAGCGTATATTTCCACGGCTGAAATATCCCCTGTCCAAAATGAAACCGATTTTTTTATAGCCATACCCAGTGATTTTACCAAGCATGGTCCTAAGCTGTGATACGTCGTTAATACTTCCAGGATAGGCTTCATAAAAGAGTGGTTCTTTATTCTTAAGATCATATCCAACCGAATAGTTGATGATAGCTGAACCGATATCTGTCTTGGCATGACCGAATTCAGCCAGTTCAATCTCTCCGGCCTGACAGTTCTTATTCGTAGAATCATAGGAAATATAAATACGCTCCCTTCGATTTCTCTTTGCATTCCATTCATTCAGAAAGCCTGTACTCTTATCCTTGGTGATGCTCTTAAAGAAATCACTTACCGACGCATCACTATAGATCTTCATACCAGAACTATACAGTGGATGATTGTATGCGTAATCCGGATAATGCTGTGCCACATTGCTTTCTTCTACAATAGAGTAAGAGGCAAGGTCAAGCAATAATGCCATATCCCGCTCAGAGAAGAACTGTCCGAGCAGCTTGTCTAACGAATAATCCAATACTATTTTATGCATTACAGCATATGTACCAACCCGCAGACAGCTGCTACGTTCTGTCCGGTCTTCCATCCCTGATAAGACTGCATCTGGAAAGTATTTCAGAAAGGCTTCGTTAGGAATCATCATAGTGTCATCATCTGGACATACCTTGCCTATAGTCGCTCTCTGTGGATAGGTATATTTTTTCTCCGGATCATAATAGCGACCATACTCATACTTAATATATGTGATATCCCCGCGTCTTAATCGGGTCAATTTTCCATGCACATCCGGTAGCTTAACTCTTGATTTCAGGTACATATTTGCCTCCTTTATTTAGGTTTATATAGCCCTAAATTTATTGTACGGCACAACCCGTATTTTTGCAATAATTTCCGCAGAAATACGGGCTTTTTTAAAATTTTATTTTCGTTAGGGCTACTCATTTTTGGAAGTTAAGGAGCTGGCGAGCTTTTTTTATTTTTAAAATCGGTCATATTTCACCAGCGTTTTATGGTGCTTGGTACAATAGATATTATTATACCAAATGGGGTTCTATTATGTATCTCAAAAAAACGCCAAACACTCATGGACGAATTCGTCTTTCCATCGTTGATAATTATTATGACAAAGTTAAAAAATGTTCCCGCCAGAAAACAGTGGCGTCTATTGGCTGGCTTGATGAACTAGAAAAACAGTATGATGACCCGATCGCCTATTTTACAAAACGTGTGGCGCAGCTCAATGAAGAAAAACAGAAAAAGCAGGCTCCAATCAACTTTACTTTTTACAATTCAGATAGACTTTGTGTCGGTGATAACCTGCGAAAAAACCTTGGCTATACTGCATTGTGTCAAATCTATCATGAGCTTGGCATCCATACATTTCTGACCAACCGGCAACGTCATTCTAAAGAACAGTATGATTCCAATACGATTATGAAAATGCTTGTTTATTCCAGACTCCTCTTTCCGGTCTCAAAGAAATCTTCCTATGACAACCGGGAACGTTTTTTTGAAAACACAGATTACTCACTGGATGATATTTACCGCTGTCTTTCTTTTTTAGACAAGCACAGAGAAAACTTACAGGTATGGATGAATGACCGCATCAAAAAGAATTATGGCAGGGATACCAGCCTGATTTATTACGATGTTACTAACTACTATTTCGAAACAGATGAACCAAATGATTTTCTTCGCAAAGGGGTCTGTAAAGAATACCGGCCTAATCCTATCGTACAAATGGGACTTTTCATCGATAACAAAGGAATCCCCATTACTTATGAATTATTCCCTGGAAATACCAACGACTGCCTAACCTACCGACCAAACTTAGGGCGCATAAAAAAGCAGTTTGACCTTGGCCGGGTAATCACTGTTGCTGATAAGGAGATGACAACAGGTGATAACATCTGGTATACGATCAATACTCCCACTCATGATGGATATGTTTTCAGTATGTCCATCCGGGGAGCTGAAAAAAGCCTCAAAAACTATGTCCTCAAAGAAGATGAGTATGAATGGCTCGGCACGGAATATAAACGAAAATCCCGGAAATTACACAAGAGCCACTTCTTATGGAGCTGCCAAATATGTAAAAAAAATAGATTATGACAAAGAAACCGGGGAAATCCTCACTTCCTCCTCCATTCTGAACCTTGATGAGGAGAATATTCGGGAAGAGAAGGCATTGGACGGTTATTACATGCTCCTGACCAACGAAATGGAAGCGTCAGATGATGAGATTATTGATATGTATCGAGGATTATGGCGGATTGAAGAATCCTTCAAAGTAACCAAAAGCGAACTGGAAGCCAGACCCGTATATGTCTGGACTAAGGAACATATCGAAGCACACTTTCTGACCTGTTTTGTAGCCCTGACAATCGCAAGAATACTGGAAAACAAGCTTGAGCATAAATACAGCGTTGGAACAATTCTTGAATCCTTGTCAAAAGCAGAATGCAGTCTGGTTCAGCAAAACTACTACTTGTTTGACTACTATGATGAACTGTTAAAAGATATCGGATTGATTTTGGAAAACGTATTCGGACTTTAGGAGAAATAAAAAAATTTTGGCAAAAGCAAAAAAGTAGAAAAAACACCATGAAAAAATGACAAAACAGAGAAGCCGCAATCCAGCATAATCTAATATTTTTCATGATTTAAGTCCTCTCTCATAAGTCATTCATTAGATACCAATAAGATACCTCATTATAAAAATCCCCCTTAAACAGTTTCCTTTACTCTGTCTAAGGGGGATTTTTAATAATACTACTATAAGAACATTCTTTTTGATATATATGCAGAAAAAAATTAAATTTCTGGTCTAAATCACTTTTCTACTTCACAACTACTTTCTTTACCTCTGACCATTTCGTATAATTTTTTGCATATCCTTTTACATAAGCACGTCCTGTAAGATAATAAACTCCAGGTTTTACATTTTTAAAAATGACTGTAGTTTTCGTCTGATTTTTCTTAGTATAAGCATAACCGCTGACATATGTATAACTTCCATCTTCAGATTGAGATACTTTCTTTGCCAGTACCCAGTCCGTTCCGTCACAGGCTTTTGGTACAGTAAACTTCACCGTTACTTTTCTTTTTGTTCCCTGTCTGGAAACCTTTGCCGATTTAACAGCTGGTTTTCCTGTTACAAGGCTTGTCTTTACCGTTACTTTTTGAACTTCCGCCCACTTACTCAGTACTTTTTTATTTGATCCATCCAGATATTTATAGCCATGTACACCAATATACCAGTTTCCTTTCGGTACTCCTTTTAGAATGAGTTCCTTGCTGTTTCCTGAATATCTGCATTGTACCTTTATATAATCTGATGGCTCATCCCCGTCTTTACTTCTGGCAGCAACAACATCATAACCATCCAGTTCTTCTGTATTACTGCCAAGGATAATTTTAACGTCATTTTTCTTCACCTGCAGTTTCTGAACCACAGGTGCATTTGGTGTCTTTATATTTACCTTTAACAGAAATCCTTCAGACCATTCACCATATTTCTCCGTATGACCACTTTCCTCTTTATATGCCCTGCAATAGAGATAATGCGTCCCTTCAGGAATATATTTCAGTTTAGGATAATGATTCAGTTCAGATTTTGCGACCTTCACCTGTGCGATATAATTTCCTTTTTCCAGATCCTTTTGAGATTCTGCTGCTACAAAAAAATATCCGTCTGCTTCATTAGAAGTATCTCTTAAAGAAAGTTCTGCATAATTTGTGATCACTCTGGTCCATGTCGGATCAATCACCGGTCTGTTCAACCCCTTGTACGCATTCACCTGTACCTTTATCTTTACAGACGTATCCAGCTCTTCATTGTTTTCACCTTCACGCAGTTCCAATTGTCCGTTAACTGTGAAACTTTGAGACGCCGTATTTTTCGGGTTATATGCACAATTCTCCACATCCCATTTTACATCGGCAGAAAATGTCGTTTTTTCTCCATCCACTTCAGCACCATAGACTTTAAGAACCGATGGCAAATGTAAAGCATCAGCAGTTTTTTCTACGCCATTGGTAATTCCGGTCACAGGTTCAATGGTATCCACCAGTCCCTGAAATGTCCTTGAATCTACTCTGAAAGAATCCCAAATCTTCTTTGTTATAGTCTCTCCTGTCGCTGTTTTCGCAGTCACTGTCACTCCAAGATCATGTTCTCCAACTGGCAGTCCCATCTGCGGACAAAGGCTCAGTTCTGTACTCTCTCCAGGTGCCAGACTGGTATTTCCGGATAATGATACACTACAGTCTTTGCTATAATCGAAAGACAGTTCCATATCCATGTCCATAAAATTTTTCAAAACATAAATTCTAGCTTCCGGAAGTGTCTTATATCCCCAGTGCATTATCGGGAAACTCTCGGAAGATTTTTCGGTAATTTCCAGACTCTTCTTTTCCGTTGGGTTCTTCTCTCTGTTCATTGTGATATGAACCGGATATCTGCTTCCGTCATCTGCAAGGAAATCAAACGTTTCATCATATGTTCCGTATTCCTGCTTTGGCAGTACAAAAAAGTCCAGAGTTTCTCCCGGCTTCAGCAGTCTTTTGGAATCCTGTTCCTCATAATCCTCTGACCACTTTGCCATCTGATCATCTACCTCAAAATTCTTAAGACCAGAAGCATCTACCCGGACTCTTGTTTCTTTTTTTCCTGAATTTCTGACTTTCACATATTTCTCTACACGAAATTCCGGATCATAAAAATCACTTTCTGTAAGCTCTACATCCGTACCTGTTTCTATGCTTAACTCATAGTCTCTTTCAGAAGATTCACCAGACAGAGCCGAATCTGTTACTATGTCAGGAATATTTTCTGTTCCATCACTGAAAGATTCCCCTGTCGAAAAACTCTCCGCTCCCCATACGGTTAATGGAGCTGTACCCAGCATTACTGCTGACAAAAAAAGTGCTGTTATAACCTTGTATTCTTTCATCTCTTTTTCCTCCATTCAATAATATTTATTATCATAGTATATCACCATTTATATAAACATCTGTAATTATAGAATAACACGTATTCTAATGGGCATGAATGTTATAATCTATTTTCTTACCTGAATGACAAAAGCTCTCTCTACTGTAACATTCATTTTGTAGAGAGAGCTTCTATTTCTTATTTTTTTCCTATTTTATCAAAAAAATTTTTTCACTTTCAATGCCACCTTCATCCTCATGCCATTTATTCATTAAAATGAACTCATATCCTTTTACTGATTTTCCAAAATATGTAATTCCATACTGAGGCTCAGAAAGATGATATCTATTTTTTACTTTACCTGTTTTTGATAATACAACAATATCTGATTTCACATTATTTCCCATTGTATATCCACAAACATATAAATTTCTTTTCTGACATTGTACCTGCCATATTCATTTCCTCCTGAAATTTATATTTTTTCGAATTTGCAAATTCTACTTGATAAAGAGTTCTTAATTTCAGCTTTGCAAACCTCAAAGAATAAATTTTCCCTTGCTACGAAAATAAAACACGTAGCCAAAAACTGAACCTTGACAACAAATGTTTTCAACAATTATGAAAGCATCACTATAAAGCAGTCACAGTATTGGCTGCCTGTAGTGAGATATTGATCGTATTTAAGAAAGGCTAGCTTTGAGCTTCCACATGATAACCATGCTTTTCCAATTCCCGTATATAACGAGAAAGCTGTTTTTGTTCACAGTGCTTACGTCTTGTTTCAAAACAGGATTCGTCAAATAGAGTTCCTTGTTTTAACATTGTGTAGATGATGACAAGAAGTTTTCGGGCAAGTGCGACAATCGCTTTTTTGGCTCCTTTTTTCTGTTTGATTCTCCAGTACCATGCCGAAAGATAAGTGTTGCGTTTCCCTGCAATCACCCAGGCAATTTCGCAGAGCATACTTTTTATGTAAGGATTGCCTTTTGTGACAGAGGTGCTTTTTCGTTTTCCAGCACTTTCGTTATTACCTGGGCACAAACCGGCCCATGAGCAGATGTGTTCCGCAGTTTTAAACGGCTTCATATCAATACCGATTTCAGCAATAATTGCACAGGAAGCAGTTGTGCTTATTCCATAGATGCTATTCAACTGCTCAACCTGCAGGGCAAATGGAGCCATATCTTCCTCGAGACTCGTTTCAATTTCAGCAAGATGTTTCTTTAAAGAATCGTAATGAGTCATGAGAATCCTTAAAAATGCCTTTTGGTGTTCTGACAGTGTTCCGTTCACGGACATGAGAATTTCATCAATACGGTTTCTGGTCTTGGTTTTGAGACAAGAATCTAAAGCAGTTTTATCAATCTGCCCATGTTCAATTAAATGCAGAATGATGTTTCTACCCGAAGCGCCAAAAATATCAGAAATAAAGGATGATAGACGGAAGCCGGAACTTTGTAAAAATTTCTCAATCCTGTTCTTCTGTGATGTAATATCGCGGATGACACTCTTACGGTAACGATTTAGATCGCGGAATTCCCGAATTCTTTTTTCGGGAATAAAACTTCCGTTCAGAAGTCCGGCGCGAAGCAAGGTGGAAATCCATTCGGAATCCCGCATATCGGTCTTTTTGCCAGGAACATTTTTCATATGGCGTGCATTTACAACAAGCAGGGTAATGTCACCATAGAAAGCATCCTCCAGTATTTCATAAATCGGCATCCAATAGATACCGGTGCTTTCCATAGCTACATGATGGCAGTTTTTAGAAACGATCCAATTCCGTAATGCTATCATATCCGGAATCAATGTAGAAAACTCACGGATTTCAGAACGGGTTGGCTTGCCCAGAGGACCAGTCAGGATACATGCAACAATTTTTTCTTTGTGGACATCCAGTCCACAGGAAATTTCCAGAAGGTCTTTCATACAGAACAACTCCTTTACTATAGAATTGGCAGGAGATTTGCCCGAGATAATACGGACTTTGCTACTCGTGCTATTCATAAAAGGTGCGACAATATGCTGTGCTCAAGGGCAAATCATTTACGTTGACAAACGGGGTGCAAATCCTCCAAGGTGCAATCAAACTTAATCCTGCCTAAGACTATTGTAAGGCAAAAAGAGAAGTGAAAAAAGTAGTGGAGTCAGTATCCTATTTTCATTATAGGCTGAGATAAGCTTTCATGATTCGTTGACAATTCACATATGATTGATTTGATTCGTTTGCACGACGTCCGATTTCAGCTTTGACGATTTCGTTCCATGGAGCCAGAAGTTCTGAATTCATCATCGCTCATCCTATCATTATCGTGCTGATTTGCACAAAGAAATAACCTTATTATGCCGGTTGACAGGTTGGATTACGCTGATTTTTTGAAAACTTTATATGGTATATTTTAATGAATTGTAGGATTACTTTATTGACATTTCTGACACTATCATATACACTGTACATATCGTATAAGTACGCATATATCAGAAGGTGGTGAGAGGAAGTTAGAATGGAAATTATCATAAGTAATAGTAGTGATAAGCCTATTTATGAACAAATTGCTATGCAGATTAAGAGTTTAATCATGAATGGTACCCTATCTGCCGGAGAAGCCCTGCCTTCCATGCGTGCACTGGCAAAAGACCTGCATATAAGTGTTATTACTGTTCAACGAGCTTACGAAGATTTAACTCGAGATGGGTTTATCGAAACCGTATCGGGAAAAGGTAGTTTTGTTGCATCACCAAATAAAGAATTTATTCAAGAAGAACAACTACGAATAGCAGAAGAACTTTTAGAAAAGGTTGCTATAATCGGTCGTACTCATGGTATCAGCTATGAGCAAATGGCTAATATTCTAAAACTATTTTTTGAAGAATGAGAGGTGGAATTATGGAACAGAACAGTATTGTTGTAAAAAATGTGACTAAAAAATTTGATGATTTTATGTTAGATCATATTTCATTTACAGTTCCTACAGGACGTATTGTGGGTTTCATAGGAGAAAATGGTGCTGGAAAAAGTACAACTATCAATTTAATTTTAGACCAGTTAAAGTTGGATGCAGGTGAAATAAGAATATTGGGTAAACAAAATCATTCTTATTTGCATAAAGAAAACATTGGTGTTGTTTTTGACGAATGTAAATTCCATTCCGTCTTAAATGCAAAAGATATTGCCCAAATCCTTTCGGGATCTTATAAAACATGGGATATGAATTTGTTTGAAGAATATATGAAACGCCTTAATGTTCCATTAAATAAATCAATAGGGCAACTTTCAAAAGGTATGAAGATGAAATTGTCAATTATTTGTGCACTATCGCATAGACCCCAGATTCTGATTTTAGACGAAGCAACAACAGGGTTAGATCCTGTTGTACGAGATGAAATTTTGGATATTTTTTTAGAATTTATTCAAGATGAAGAACACTCTATTTTGTTCTCTACACATATAACCTCTGACATACAAAAGGTTGCTGACTATGTAATTCTGATTCATAATGGAAAAATTATTTTTGAGGAAAAGAAAGATGACCTTATTTATAATTATGGAATTATACGCTGTAAAAAATCAGAATTTAATACTGTTTCGCCAGATGACTATGTATGTTGTCGAGAAACAAATCTTAGCGTGGAATGCTTAATACATGACAAAGTAGCTGCAAAAAAAAGATACAAAAATCTAATTATTGATAATGCTTCTATTGAGGACATTATGCTGTTCTATATCAAAGGAGGTGTCAAATGAAAGGATTGGTTTTTAAGGATTTATTGCTTATGAAGAAAATGAATAAAAAAGTCATTTTTGTAATGTATTTTTTTGTAATAGCAATTTCATTCTTCGGAGAGAATGAAGTTTACTCAATTATGTCATCGGCTTTTTTTTCACTTTTTATCGGTATGCACTTAATGATGACCATGACCTATGATGGATTGACTTCATGGAAACAATATGAATTAACCTTGCCGATGAGTAAGTACCAAATCATTTTCAGTAAGTATTTGACTAGCTTGCTTCTTGTTCCGATTAGTATAATGGGTACAGTTATCATTTATATCATTCGTTATGTGGTTTATCATAATTTTACACTTAGCCAGTTTGGTTTTTCTATCGCCATTGCAATAGCATTACCTGTTTTATGGTGTTCTATATGTTTAGCAATAGCACAGTGGTTTGGCTATATGAGTGTTCAGTATGTGAGAATGATTTGCACACTTCTCGTTATCTTTTTCGTAAGTAAAATATCAAAAGATATGAAATACGTTACTCAAAATTTGGTTAAAAATCCTATGTTGATTACTATTTTTGCTTTGGGTATAGTAGTCGCATCGTATTTTGTTAGTGTTATAGGATACTCAAGAAAAAAATAAAAAGTAGAAGTGCAAATAAAAGTAAGTGTCGAGCGAGTACGTTGCCCTGTCTGCGGAAATAAAACACGTGACAAAATCCGAGAAGATACTGTACTAAAAAATTTTCCACTCTTTTGTTCGAAGTGCAAAAGAGAATGTCTAATCAACATTGAACAATTCCATATAACTGTTATTAAAGCGCCAGACGCAGAGCCGATAATACACAGTTCTTTGAACTGTAGTTATCGGTTTTTGTATTTTCCCAATCATAGTGATTATCAGCTATTGATTTACACTTAAAACTGATCCAGATTTAATGCTTAAAACTGACCCATGGTATAATTTGGCCTTATGGCCTTGATAACTGATAATTATTTGTATAAGTCAGTTTTATATTCCTGTGACCTCTCTTTCGTTTTAATATGTTGTCTGTAACAGAATCGGCTGTTCATGTTACGTCATTGCTACAAGTCTTTCTTTCCATATCATTTTGAATCCAACCCGGGCAGATTTTCTTCAAAATCATGGTGAAAGTGCTTCGTTTCTGTGTTGGGAAAATGAACGGAAACACTTGATTTTACTGACTTTCTTCAATGTAACCTTATTATAACGTCCTCCCCCCATCCCACCTCTTCATTGGGATACTCCTCATACCCCGGCAATGGTCTGGCGCCTTTTCGGAGATAGGCTTTTACTTTTTCCCCATAGAGGTAGGGATCGTTTCCATTTACAATCCCCCATTGCATTAACAATGCTGCGGATCCGCTGACAAAGGGTGTTGCAAAGGAAGTCCCTGTTACTGTTCTGTAACCACCACCGGGTACGGGAGCAACTATGTTTACTCCCGGTGCCACCAGATCAGGTTTCAGATATGGCAGCATTCTGCTGCCCCTTCCGGAAAAATCCGCATAAGAGTCAACCAGCGAATCATATGCTCCAACTGCAATAACCCGCCGGGCTGTGGCAGGTATGGTCAAAGTCCCATATGCCCTTGGTTCATAAAACCCAGTCCCTCTGTTCAGAGTATTTCCACCCGGCAGCCACAGGTAATATTCCCCTCCTCTGACCTTTTTTCCACTTAGGATGATTTTCCAGTCTCCACTGTCCACATAAGTTTTCCCAGGAAGGAAATCTATGTAGATTTCCTGTGTCAGATGATAGGGTCCAGGTTTGCCATAATAGATTAAAAGATCTGTATTTCCCAGTCTGTACCTCTGAGGACCAAGCTTTTCGTCTAAGGGGCCGATCCGGTTTCCGGATGGATTTTCAATATAAATACTCATCTCATCCTCATAAGATTTCCATAACTGCACATTTAATGTTGGTTCCCTGCTGCTCACAGATAATTCTATCTGTCTGGTCTGTCCCTGTTTCAGGGTTCCTCCCTCATGCAGAGGCTGATTGCCGTTGTTCCCTGTACCTGTACAGATAGCCAGACGTCCTGTGGAAGAAACCATATCTATATATGTTTCAAGAAGGGAATCTCCCTTGTGGGATCCATAATTATTTCCAAAACTGAGATTAATTGCCATTGGCCGTCCCATAGTCAATGCCTGTCGCACCAGATAATCAATCCCCTGTATCAGCTCCGTAGTCCTGGGAAAGGAGTTTTCTCTGGGAATTCCCATTTTCACAACCAGTAGATCACTTTCATAGGCAACTCCCTGATTCACCCCATCTGATGCCCTCCCATTTCCTGCTGCAATTCCCAGCACGGAAGTTCCATGTCCACTGTAATCTGAAGATGGAACAAGACGCCTGCCCTGGTTTTCTCCAAGTGCAAGCGCCTCATCGATCTGCTCTTTCGTATATTCAGTTCCTGTCACATATCCCTGGGGTGGATTTCCCTGTATGCTCTGATCCCATAAACGTAAAATTCTGCTGCTCCCATCTGCATTTCGGAAATCAGGGTGAAAATAATCCACTCCTGAATCCACAACTCCTGTCAGGATTCCTTTTCCCGTCAGTCCATTCCTGCCGGTCTGCACTGTGCGGATGCAGCTCGCTCCCTTCGCCTGAAACAATTCAAAATACAAGCGTTTGGGTTTCTCCATAAATTCCACCTGCACTCTGTGGGAATACTCATCAATCTCACTTTCCGGCAAAGTTACCACTGCATAGCTGCCTAACAATGGCACTACCTGAATTCCATTTCCAGCCAGACCACTTTCCGGTCCGCTGTACTTTATGATCACATCCCATAGCCTGGTTGCAGGATCATATCCTATGTTAAGATTTCCTGACTTTCTACGCTCCTGTGGTGTTGCATCCATTGCAAGATTTAAAAGGTTATCTATTTTCTGGTCTGGCATTTTAATCTCATTTCCAGATATTCACTTAGTCTATTATATACAAAAGTTCTGCATACGGACTCTTATTATAACAATTTTAGGATAATAAGCGGGAATCCTCGGCAATTCAATTACCGAGATGAAAGCGCAAACTGTGCATATCTACACTCATAATAAATAAAAATAACAAAACGGTTTTCATTCAATTTCTCCCTATAAAAGTATATTTGATAAGAATAGTATTAAACCAACTGGTGGAAAGGGAAATTACAAATTATCTATTGAGTTCATGAATACAAAGACACATGGAAGGATTACTGAAGAAATTGTTTTTAAATAATCGAATGTGAGATCTTTTGTATATTGAGAATGAAAATTTCTGAAAAAGTTCAATATTAGTGCTGGATAATCCGAAAATTACTTCGGCGCAGTTGTATAATAAAAAATATATTATATTATAAAAATTTATGATATAATATCCAAGCTACCACCCCTAAACAGGTACAGGAAGGGGGTGTGCTATCAATGGATACAATTTTATCATTTATGCTTTCTATTCTGGCAGGTGTAATCACCTATTACATTTGCAAATGGCTGGATAGAAAATAGTAGCTGGTAGCCAGCCTGGGGAATAAGCCACCCTTGCCAAAACGGAATAAAAAAGCCTCGGAGATGCGACCTCCGAGGCTTTTTGCTGTGTTACCAATGAATTTAATTTTATCATTTTGCCTATGGCAATTATAGCATATGCAGAAAATGAAATCAATATACTTTTGTGGATGATAATTTCGATTAATTTAGATAGAAAATCATTTCATCGGCAGTATTCTAATCTTCCAACTGCTTTTAAGAAACAATTTTGAATGACTCCCAACGAGTACAGACGCAAGCGGTCATAAAAACCATTCCATCTTCTCCCTCACATCCGCATGCTTCAGATAAATAACATTAAATTCTCTGACTATGGGCTCACCCTTTAATGTAAAAATCCCAAGATCCGGGTCACTTTTGGCAAGTACTTCATATACAAATGAAATTCCATACCCGGACTTGATCAGGTCGATGATCATCTTAAAGCTGGAAATACATATATGCCGGTGAAAACGCTCCAGGGATTCATTATGCTCCAAAAGCTTTTCCTCCAAGATAGCCAGAGTTCCAGAGCCGTTTTCGCGATGAATCAGAGTTTCTTTCAGAATCTCCTCTACAGATACTTCACGGCCTGCAAAGGGATGATCCTTCGGACAGATTCCCACAAAAGGTTCCCGGCGATATAACTGGCTTCCAAATCTGTTTTTGTCAAAGAATCCTTCTATGATGGCATAGTCCAGAGTATTCTGTTCCAATAAATGCAAAAGATGCTTTGTGTTATCCACGATCAGAGTCAGTGCTGTATCCGGCTGATTTAAGAAATCGTGAATCCTGTCTGTGATCACATAGTCACCAATGGTCTTGGTTGCACCGATGCGCAGTTCCCGGAGACCATTGTTTTTTATCTTTTCCCTGAGAAAATTTTCACGCTGCTGAACGGAACGCAAGTAATCCTCCAGCATCTGTGCAGCAGGGGTCTTGATCAGTTTTCTGTTTTCATAAAGAAAAAGGCGGCAGCCGTATTCTTTCTCCAGAAACTGGATATGCTGGGTGACTGCCGGCTGGGTAATATGTAACAGCTCTGCCGCCTCCCTGTAATTCATAACACTGCATACAGCCATAAAGGTTTCTGTTCTGTGATCTAACATAATATTCTCCTTGAACTCTTCCACTCTATTGATATCAGATAGTTTTTTCTGTGCAATAAGAAAAAATTCTGCCCTGAAGGCTTTTTTATAAAGGTTTCTGTTTTTCAGTTTCACAGTTGCATTATTCCATAAATGTTACTTATCGTATAATAAAAACTCATAAATTGATTTTATCATTCATGAAGCCTATAATCAACAAAAGAAACACCGTATATATCAGAGAAAAGCAACAGCTACATAAAGGAGATACTTAAACATGAATGAGGAAAAAATAACAACATCCGCCAACAAAAAACTGAGTCCCGAGGAAATCAAGCGGGTAAAAGGTCTTGGATGCCTTCAGGACAAACGATATGATGACATCTTTAATATTCGGGTCATCACAGGAAATGGACATATTACCACAGATGAACACCGTGCCATTGCAGATGCAGCAGACAAGTTCGGAAATGGTCAGATCACTATGACAACCCGCCTGAGTATGGAAATCCAGGGAGTTCCTTATGATAATATTGAGAAAACAATCGCCTTCCTTGGAGAACACGGCCTGATGACAGGCGGAACCGGAGCTAAAGTGCGTCCTGTTGTCTCATGCAAGGGAACAACCTGCCAGTATGGTCTGATTGATACCTTTGCACTCAGCAAGAAAATCCATGAGCGTTTTTATGTAGGCTATCACGATGTGGTACTCCCACACAAATTCAAGATCGCAGTTGGCGGATGTCCAAATAACTGTGTAAAACCTAATCTGAATGATATGGGAATTATCGGCCAGAGAATCCCAAAACCGGATTCAGAGAAATGCCGGGGATGTAAGAAATGTCAGATTGAAAAAAGCTGTCCTGTACACGTTCCGAAATTAGTTGACGGTAAACTTTACATTGATCCTGAAGAATGTATCCATTGCGGACGCTGCAAAGGAAAATGTCCTTTCGGCGCAGTACCGGAATATCAAAATGGTTATAAAATCTATATCGGAGGCCGCTGGGGTAAGCGAGTCTCACACGGTCAGGCTCTTACCAGAATTTTCACAGAGGAAGAAGAAGTAATGGCAGTCATAGAAAAAGCAATCCTTCTCTTCAAAAATGAAGGAATCGCAGGAGAACGATTTGCAGATACTGTGAAACGTCTCGGATTTGAGTATGTGAATGAGAAATTGATTGGCTGAGTATTAAAAAAGACACTTCGGAAAACTTTCCCAAAGTGTCTTTTTTCAGGTTTTTATTTTGATGTAAAAATATCAACAGTTTTATTTCATAAATTATGCCGTCTGTTTTTCATCATTTTTTTCAAAAAGCTTCTTCACTCCCTGGATTGCTACCAGCACACCAAGGATCAGCAGTAACACTGCGAAGATAAGCTGTAAGGTATTTCCAAGGTCCAGGCCTGTGGTAAATAATGCTTTTGTAAGCTTACTGATAGTCATACCCAGTGCAGTAAAGGTAACTGCCATCATAAATACCATAGGGATCCAGAGCATGCAGCCCTGGCGTTTTGTTTTCTTAAGAAATACTGCGCAGGCTACAAGGGCAAGTACAGATAACAGCTGATTGGCAGAACCAAACAGCGGCCAGATTTCTGCATATCCTACCTTTGTAAGCAGATAGGCAAGTACCAGTGTAATGATCGTCGCAAAATATTTATTGGTTACTACTTTTAAGAACGGGCTCATATTTTCCTCGTCTGTATCAGAATCAAGGAAAAATTCCTGGAATGACAGACGTCCTACTCTGGCTACTGAGTCAAGAGATGTCAGCGCAAAAGCTGATACAGCCAGATTGATCAGTGTAAATACCAGTGAATGTGGCAAACCAATTACAGAAAGGAAGTTTGCAATAGCACCTGCAAATATCTGCGGCTGAGTGGTAAGTCCCTGTGCTGCTGCCTCACCATCTGCAAAGGATGCAACAGCAATCAGTGCAATAATTGCCAGCATACTTTCCATAAGCATTGCACCAAAGGAAACCGGAAGCATGTTCTTTTCATTTTTGATCTGTTTTGACGCAGTACCGGAGGATACCAGTGAATGGAAGCCTGAAACTGCACCACAGGCAATTGTCACAAAAAGAATAGGGAACATGTACTGTCCGTCCACATTAAAGCTTGTAAAAGCCTTAAGATTACAGGATGGATTGGCTGCAAATACACCGATAACCGCACCAACGATCATGAAGATCAGCAGATAACTGTTCAGATAATCACGGGGCTGGAGCAGCGCCCATACAGGGGCAACACTGGCTACCAGAATATATGCAAAGATAATAATATGCCAGGTTCCAAGACTTACATATACCGGGAATTTAAGTCCCAGCGCAATTGCGAGCACTAATAATAAAATAGCCACTGCAGTATTAATCCATTTATTAAACTTGGAATATTTAAGGAAAAATCCCAGTCCCACTGCCTCGATGATAAATAACATGGAAGTTGTTGCAACTGCTCCGTTTGCTGCTACCCTGGTAACGGTTCCTGCATTATCTGCCACAAATCCGTTAAAGGTTCCTGCCACAACATCTGCAAATGCTGCAACAACCAGAATACAGAACAGCCAGCAGAATAAAAGGAATAATTTCTTTCCCAGTTTTCCGATATAAGCTTCAATGATATATCCGATTGTACGGCCTTTGTTCTTTACAGAGGCATACATAGATGCAAAATCCTGAACTGCTCCGAAAAATACACCGCCGATCAGGATCCAGAGCATAACCGGAAGCCAGCCGAAAATTGCTGCCTGGATCGGTCCGTTGATAGGACCTGCACCTGCTATGGATGCAAACTGATGACCAAATACCACATTGGTATCAGCCGGTACATAATCCACTCCATCCTCCATCTCATATGCCGGTGTTTTTGCTTTGGGGTCAATGCCCCATTTGTTCTGAAGATAACGGCCATACAGAAGATATGCTCCACCAAGCACTACGATGGCTATTATCATCATTACTATTCCACTCATAATCTCTTCCCTCTTCTTTCTTTTATTTATATATGTAAAAAAACGCCCCTGCTATCCAATTTTCAATTGGATAACAAAGGCGGAATATTCCGTGGTACCACTTTGTATTATTATACCTGTCACCAGATACAATCTCTTAACACTGTCTGAGCCAAACAGCTTCTTCTGTAACGTGAAGACCACGTCCCTGCTTACTATAGATTTCAGCGGGATGCTCCCGGGTGATATCACAAAACACCATCTGCCGCATCTCACCTGCCTGCGACTCTCTGTAATCCGGTTCCTTCTGTGACCTGTCCTGTTCTATGCATTTCTCTTTTTTATTTATTTAAAGTTTTACTCTTTTTTTTATAAAATATCAAGAGATAATTTATATATATTTTACAATTATAGATATGTATTTTTATACAATATATATAACTGTAAAAGCAGACAGTGCTTTGCACGCACAGTCTCACGTGAATTACTCGGCAACTGAGTTACCAGAGCATCTGAATTAAGGCGGGATACCGCCTTTTTTCAGGGTGCATCCATGACACCACTACTGTTTGCTCTTTAGAGCTATACAGCTACTTTTATTATTTCCGGTGTTTTCAGTCCGGTTACGGACAGTTCTCTTTTTTACTCCGGATACGGAGTGATATTTTCTCAGGATATTATATGCGCCTACGGCATCTGCGTTATAGGTTCTGTTTCCATCTCTGTACAACCCTCTCTCTTTCCGTTTGGACGGCTCTGCATATCTTTTCCCCACTTCCGGTGACAGCGGACTGCACTGGCTGGTATAACTTTCTTCCTGTTTTATAAAACGGATCCCATATCTTTTCAGCTTATATTCCAGCATGATGTAGATCCTGTTATACGGCAGGCTGTGGAACTTCTGGTTTGTCCTGTGTCCCAGGTCTTTTTCTCTCCGGATATTCCGGATATCCCCTGCAACGACACAGGTGATCCCCTGTTCCCGGCAGTATTCTGCAAGATACCTTGTGACCTTGTGCAGATAATCCGTTACTGAATCATGTTTTCTCTTATATAACTTCCTGATATGTTTTGATGTGAGCCGGATGCTTTACTCCCTTTCCGGACTGCTGCCCATACCACTGGGCCTGCACCCTTGCGATCTCTTTATGGAAATATCTTTCCAGTGCAAGGTACTTCCTGCCCAGGATAAACGTCTTCCCGTTCCCGGAATCATAACACGTCATAAGGTTATGAAGCCCCAGATCAATAGACAGTTCATGTCCGTTCTGTGGAAGTTCTTCCTGGTCAGGAACCTCATAAACAACAATAATTTTACAGTTTCCCTTCTCCGGCGGATAGATCCGCAGCTGTTTGATCTGATCCATGCCCCTGAAAATCTTATTTTCAAGGTAAAGAAAGTTTTCATGGATCTGATACGTTTCTTCCATATATTTTTTTAATGCCTTTGGAAGGGACAGGCGGACTCTGTCCGTATCCCGCTCATGCACGATCCCCATCTGCATATAGGTAATGGGGATACTTTCCTGCTTAAACCGCGGCGGTCTGGGAGTCTCGATCCCCCCGGATCTTTTCAGGGCATAAAAAGACTTCCATGCCTTGTCCAGCAGCTTGCAGACTTCCTGGGCAGTCTGGGACGGGAGCTGTTTATACCACAGATCCTCTTTATGGGCTTTTTTCTGATAATACCAGTCCGGATACTGCTCTATCCCAGTTTCTTTGTAATGCTGACGCTCGTAATTACAGACATTCCAGAGCTTGGATGCTGCATAGCACATATGCCCGATGAGGTTCGCATATTCCCGGCTGACCTTTATGGATGTTTTCTTTGACAGCAGCATTTCCTCTCCTCCATAGTATCAGTACGCTTTGCTCTGATGTTCGATGTACCTGCGGATATTTTCTTCCGATACAGATCCGACCGTTTCCACATAATAGGAATAGTTCCACAGCTCCCCTTTCCAAAGCTGGTTTCTTATTTCCGGAAAACATTCGAAAAGTTCCTGCCGATATGCCTGGAGATCCGCTTTAATTCTTCACCGGTATTTCACTGACCATACCATATGGTAATTAATATTACACACAAGTGCGGTAATGTATAAGATTTTCTTTCATACATATATGATACCATGATATCAAAAACTTCGCAATAAAATATCGAACATATTTTCTTTTTATAATGCTGGATACAGCTTTTTATAGGGAGAAATTGAATGAAAACCGTTTTGTTATTTTTATTTATTATGAGTGCAGATATGCACAGTTTGCGCTTTCATCTCGGTAATTGAATTGCCGAGGATTCCCGCTTATTATCCTAAACAAGGGGCAGTTGTCTGTTTCTTTTTATTTTACCCTGATTCTTCTTCCCCAGGATACCCAGTCTCCGTAAGCTTTCCTTCCGTTAATTTTGACCCATGGGCGGACTTTCAGAGTATAGGTTCCGGGCTTCACGCCTGTAATCCTTGTATAGGTTGTCCGATTGTTCCGTTTATATACGGTGGTTCCGCCTGTAGATCTCAGTTCCATATCTGCTCTTGCAAATCCTTTTGGTACGCCAACTGTTACAGACACAGCTCCTTTACTTGTTTTTACAGTTTTAATCTTCACCCTCTCTGTGGGAATTCCGTTCTTTACTACTACTTTTACTGGATAACTCCATGCCCCAAACCTTTTCCCGGACACATTTCCATCATAATAATCCCTGTTGTACGCATGGATTCCCAGATAATACGTGCCGTTTTTTACATTTGTGAAGGTGATGGTCTTTGCATCCTGATTCTTCGCCACCTTCACATAATTCTCAGGTCTGTCAACCCAGCTTTTCTTTGTCAGAACCGCATCGAAACCTTCGCTGTTTGCGCAGTCATAAGCCGCTGCCTTAATAGTTGACCCCTGTACTTTCACATCTTTTATCGTTGCTCCTTCCGGATAAGGCGGTGCAATATGAGGACAATTCTGGGAAATTATATAAGATAATTCTATTCCTCCTGTGATGGAAACCTTAAAAATATCAGTAGCTACCTGTTCTTCCTTTTTCGGACGAAGATAAACCGTTGTACCTTCTCCGGGCATAATAACCCCCGTTTCATAATCATCAAGGTACGCCCAGAAATGTTCCGTATTCTCAAAATCAACCGTAACAGGATTTTTTCCATTGTTATATATCCATATACTGCGTTTTGGACACATAAACATATCCGGATCCGGATCTGTATTATCCCACCAGTCGTATTCTTCAGGGGTAATTGTGAGAAATCTCGTACCGCTATTCGGTCTGCAGTTCACCTCATAATCCTGATCAGATGCGCCGCGAATAAGAACCCGTATCCTACACTTCGCCTGAATGCCTTCTTCTGTTTCCATGACAAAGGTTTCTTCATGAATTCCCGGAGAAAGATTTTTCTTTACATAAATATCCGCTGCAACAGCTTCTCCGGGCTTAACCTTATTCCCAACTTCCATTGGAAACCTTCCCTGAAACGGATAATCAAACGGCTCAAGTGTAAAATCATTCAATTCTGAGATAGATTTGATATGCCAAGCCTCTGTGCCTGTATTTTTTATCTCCAGCCTTTCCCACCCCCAACCACTGCCGTTTACTCCAGTCTGTCCCAAATCAAGGATTTCACTAGAAACTGTCGCCTCATATTTCTCATATCTCATTTCACTGTCTAAATCCACAGTATCCTCGAAAATAGCTGAAGCTTCCGATACATCGCCTTCCTGCTCTGTGGTTTCCGAAATAAATGTTTCCTCTCCAGCAGAAAAATCGGCTGCCAATACCGGCTGACCGGTAACGATCACAGCAGAAAGAAACAGCGATAAAAATGTTTTGCCTCTCCTTCTCATAATACTTTGCCTTCTTTCCATCATTATACCTCGTTATCATGTTACGTTTATGTTAACATATTGTATCATATATGTAATATTTTTTCAACAATCTTTTTTATTTAACATATTTAACTATGCAGAAAAAGCGGCTTGAAAAGCCGCTTTTTTCTACCTTTGCAGGAACCCAATCTCTGTAAAGATAAGTTTCGTTATTTAAATTCAATGGAAGAAAATCTGTAGATGTAGATTTCTTTTGCATTGTGCGTTTTATTCCAAGCTTCAATAAGCAGTTTTCGTGTTTCATCATGCAACATAATAATCACCTCTTGACTCTATCATAGACCTGTTGTCAAGAATGTGCAGTATTTTTTGGGAGTGCTATAAGAAACATCCTGAATTTACAGACCGTTACCGTCGCATCAAAGCACGCCGTGGTCACAAGAAAGCCGTCATTGCTGCCGTATGATCCTGACCGCTATCTGGCACATACTCACAGATTTAAAGCCATATACACCGGAAGGTTTTCTTGACTCCCGTCCTGTGAATAAAGAAAAAGTGTTAACTACTTCACAGGCACTTAATCTGCTTAAGCAAAGAGGTTATTTTATCAAAGACGATCCTTTGTCAGTTTCCTGATTAGGTGTTGCGTTTATATTCAATTTTTCAGCCACCTAAAGATGGCTTATTTGTGATGTCAAAATTTATTCTCTATCCACTATCCCTTTGTTTCAAACTTTCAGTTTCCTATTATGTAATCAGTCCGTCTTTTTTGTCCGTTCTGTTTTTTTCTTCTGCTGTCTGGTAGCTCTCTTTCTGTTTTTCAGGTTTTGTAAAGTCAACTTTACAGAATTTACTTTTCTCTTTCTCAAACCAATTTAAACTTTTCTAAACAAGGGGCAGTTGCCTGTTTCTTTTTATTTTACCCTGATTCTTCTTCCCCAGGATACCCAGTCTCCGTAAGCTTTCCTTCCGTTAGTTTTGGCCCATGGGCGGACTCTCAGAGTATAGGTTCCAGGCTTCACGCCTGTAATCCTTGTATAGGTTGTCCGATTGTTCCGTTTATATACGGTGGTTCCGCCTGTAGATCTCAGTTCCATATCTGCTCTTGCAAATCCTTTTGGTACGCCAACTGTTACAGCCACAGCTCCTTTACTTGTTTTTACAGTTTTAATCTTCACCCTCTCTGTGGGAATTCCGTTCTTTACTACTACTTTTACTGGATAACTCCATGCCCCAAACCTTTTCCCGGACACATTTCCATCATAATAATCCCTGTTGTACGCATGGATTCCCAGATAATACGTGCCGTTTTTTACATTTGTGAAGGTGATGGTCTTTGCATCCTGATTCTTCGCCACCTTCACATAATTCTCAGGTCTGTCAACCCAGCTTTTCTTTGTCAGAACCGCATCGAAACCTTCGCTGTTTGCGCAGTCATAAGCCACTGCCTTAATAGTTGACCCCTGTACTTTCACATCTTTTATCGTTGCTCCTTCCGGATAAGGCGGTGCAATATGAGGACAATTCTGGGAAATTATATAAGATAATTCTATTCCTCCTGTGATGGAAACCTTAAAAATATCAGTAGCTACCTGTTCTTCTGCTTTCGGAAAAACCTGAATTATCGTATTTTCCCCCGGCATAACAACTCCCGTGTCTTCGTCAATATAGAACCATGCCCTGAAATGTTCCGTATCCTCAAAATCAACTGTGACAGGTTTTTGCCCATTGTTGCATATTGTAATCAACCGTGATGGGCACATCAACATATCCGGCTCTGGTTCTACATCATCCCATGAATCGTACTCTTCCTGAGTAATTGTGAGAAATCTCGTACCACTATTTGGTACACAGTTAACCTCGTAATCCTCCTCTGATTCCCCACGAACGAGAACCCGTATCCTGCACTCTGCCTGAATTCCTTCTTCTGTTTCCATGACAAAAGTTTCTTCATGAATCCCCTGAGAAAGATTTGGCTTTACATAAATATCCACTGCAACAGCTTCTCCGGGCTTAACCTTATTCCCAACTTTCATCGGAAGTCTTCCCTCATATAATAATGGATGCTCTAAATGTTCAAGTCTAAAATCATTCAATTCTGAAATGGATTTGATCTGCCAGCTCTCTGTACCTGTATTTTTTATCTCTAGCCTTTCCCAACCGCCGCCGTTTACTCCAGCCTGTCCCAAATCAAGGATTTCACTAGAAACTGTCGCCTCATATTTCTCATATCTCATTTCACTGTCTGAATCCACAGTATCCTCGAAAATAGCTGAAGCTTCCGATACATCGCCTTCCTGCTCTGTGGTTTCCGAAATAAATGTTTCCTCTCCAGCAGAAAAATCGGCTGCCAATACCGGCTGACCGGTAACGATCACAGCAGAAAGAAACAGCGATAAAAATGTTTTGCCTCTCCTTCTCATAATACTTTGCCTTCTTTCCATCATTATACCTCGTTATTATGTTACGTTTATGTTAACAATTGTATCATATATGTAATATTTTTTCAACAATCTTTTTTTATTTAACATATTTAACTATGCAGAAAAAGCGGCTTGAAAAGCCGCTTTTTTCTACCTTCATCCATACCATTACTGGTACCGACTTGTGGTTCACTACACTTGGCGGTAAATACCCGTGACTTGGACTTTCACCAGTAAGATTAGTGCCATGCTCGGCACACTAGAAAAAATGCCGTAACCCTTGTGGTTGCGGCATTTCTTTTCCTGTGATCGGCTCTTCTTTTTGTTTCCTTCGCTCTGTTGCCTACTTGTTACCTACCTGTTTGCCTATCTTGCCATTTTCAAGGCTTCTCACCGTGTCTCAAATTACTTTCTCATTTTTTGATCTAAACTAAGAAAAGTACCGCAGCCCTTGGAACTACGGTACTTTCTAGGTTTGTTGACTCTTTGATTAAAAAGGTTTGATTAGAACTTTCCAGCCTTAGCAGCTTCCTCAATGGAAACAGCTACTGCAACTGTCATACCAACCATCGGGTTGTTACCAGCGCCGATGAGACCCATCATCTCTACGTGAGCCGGTACGGAAGAAGAACCAGCGAACTGTGCATCAGAGTGCATACGTCCTAATGTATCTGTCATACCGTAGGAAGCTGGACCTGCTGCCATGTTGTCCGGGTGAAGTGTACGTCCTGTACCACCACCGGAAGCAACTGAGAAGTATTTCTTACCTGCTTCAAGACGTTCTTTCTTGTATGTACCTGCAACCGGATGCTGGAAACGTGTCGGGTTTGTGGAGTTACCTGTGATAGAAACGTCAACGTCTTCTTTCCACATGATAGCAACACCTTCCGGAACGCTGTTAGCGCCGTAGCAGTTAACTTTTGCACGAAGTCCTTCGGAGTATGCTTTTCTGAATACTTCTTTAACTTCGTTCTTGTATGGATCGTATTCTGTCTCTACATATGTAAAGCCGTTGATACGGGAGATGATCTGAGCAGCATCTTTTCCAAGACCGTTCAGGATAACACGTAATGGTTTCTGACGAACTTTGTTAGCTTTCTCAGCGATACCGATAGCACCTTCAGCTGCTGCGAAGGACTCATGTCCAGCCAGGAAGCAGAAGCACTCTGTTTCTTCTTCAAGAAGCATCTTGCCAAGGTTACCATGTCCAAGACCTACTTTACGTGTATCAGCAACGGATCCAGGAATACAGAATGCCTGAAGTCCTTCACCGATAGCTGCTGCTGCATCTGCTGCTTTCTTGCATCCTTTTTTGATTGCGATTGCAGCACCTACTGTATATGCCCAGCAAGCGTTCTCGAAACAGATTGGCTGAATGCCTTTGATCTGATCGTATACATTAAGACCTGCGTCTTTTGTGATTTTCTCAGCTTCTTCGATAGAAGCAATGCCATAGCTGTTTAAAACAGAATTGATCTTGTCAATTCGTCTCTCATATGATTCAAATAAAGCCATTTCCTGTTACCTCCTAAATTATTCTTTTCTTGGGTCGATAATTTTAACAGCGTCTGCAACACGGCCATACTGACCTTTTGCTTTTTCCCATGCAGTATTCGGGTCATCGCCTTTTTTGATGAAATCAGTCATTTTTCCAAGGCTTACGAACTGATATCCGATGATCTCATCATCTGCATCAAGAGCAATACCTGTTACATAACCTTCTGCCATTTCAAGGTAACGAGGTCCTTTTTTCAGAGTTCCATACATTGTACCAACCTGAGAACGAAGTCCTTTACCAAGGTCTTCAAGTCCAGCACCTACTGGAAGTCCTTCTTCTGAGAATGCAGACTGTGTACGTCCATAAACGATCTGAAGGAAGAGTTCTCTCATAGCTGTATTAATCGCATCACAAACTAAGTCAGTGTTCAGTGCCTCCATAACTGTAAGTCCCGGAAGAATCTCGGAAGCCATAGCTGCAGAATGGGTCATACCTGAACATCCGATTGTCTCAACCAGCGCTTCCTGGATGATACCCTCTTTAACATTTAATGTAAGCTTGCAGGCACCCTGCTGTGGTGCACACCAGCCAACACCGTGTGTAAGACCGGAAATGTCTTTGACTTCTTTTGCCTGTACCCATTTAGCTTCTTCTGGGATTGGAGCGGCGCCATGATGAACGCCCTGTGCAACTGGGCACATTTCTTCTACTTCGCGTGAATAAATCATTGTAAAACTCCTTTCAAGTATAGATTAACTTCATGTTGTTATACTCTCCACTGTACAGAACTGCTGAATGAACTGCACAGGATAAAACTCCGATGTCTGCTGAATGACTTCAGAGGAGTATGCCTAACAACCTAGTGTTATTTTCTCACAAAAGTGCTGATTCGTCCAGTCATAAATTGTAAAATTTTTAACCATCTTTGATTTTTTTGTGGTAAAATAGTTCTAATTTCTATTAATGAAGGGATTTCTATTATGACAACAAAGTTACCTGCTTCCTTTCTCCCTGCAAAATTTCAGGTTCTGAGCGGAAGCGCTTTAAAATTAATTGCTATCACCCTGATGCTGATTGACCATACCGGCTTAATGATCCTGTATAATTATCCTGCCACAACTGCAACCCTTTTCAGTTTCGGTGGCGTGGATTACAGCTGGTATCGGATTTTCCGGGATATCGGCAGGGCCGCTTTTCCAATTTTCTGTTTTCTGTTAGTGGAAGGATTTCTGCATACACATAACCGTAAGAAATATGGCCTGAATCTGTTTCTATTTGCATGTATCTCTGAGATTCCATGGAACTTCATGTTTACCAACACCTGGAGATATGAAAAACAGAATGTATTTTTCACCCTGTTTCTGGGATACCTGGCATTCTGTGCCCTGGAATACTTCTGGGATAATCAGAAAATGCAGCTTGTCTGCGTGCTGGCACTGCTGACTGTCTCTGTGTTTCTGAAGGCAGATTACGGATGGCGGGGATTTGTATTCCTGCTGATCATGTACTGGTTCCGCAACGATAAAACCGCCCAGGCGATCATCGGAAGCTGCTGGCTTTACTATGAATGGAAAGCCTGCTTTGCTTTTCTTTCCATTAATATGTACAATGGTGAACGTGGATTTGTAAAAGGAAGATTTCTGAAATATGTTTTTTACTGGTTTTATCCGGTGCACATTACCATTCTGGTAATCCTGAGAAAACTTTTATTTCATATGTAATATCAGGTACAACAAATATCTTCTATCTCAGACAGACATAAAAATATAAAAGGGCAGGCTGTATGATTGAAATAATATCCTTCATACAACCTGCCTCTTCTATATTTTCAACTTCTCTTTTCTGCAATTTCTGTTTTTGACTTATAAATGTGATTTGCAGGTACGCAGCCTCTTACTGAGGAAAGTGGATAAATGTTGCAGCAGCGTCCGATCACAGTTCCGGGATTTAATACGGAACCGCATCCCACTTCTACGTTATCTCCAAGCATTGCGCCGAATTTCTTCAGACCTGTTTCAATCTTCTCGTCACCGTCTTTTACAACTACCAGTTTCTTGTCAGATTTTACATTGGAACAGATGGAACCTGCACCCATATGGGATTTGTAGCCGAGAACTGCATCGCCTACATAATTGTAGTGCGGAACCTGTACCTTGTTGAAAAGTACCGCATTCTTTAATTCCGTAGAATTACCTACTACTGCACCCTCACCTATAATTGCTTTTCCGCGTATAAATGCACAGTGGCGTACTTCTGCTTCTTTACCTATGATGACCGGACCGTTGATGCAGGCTGTAGGTGCTACTTTGGCACTCTTGGCGATCCATACATCTTCTGACGGGTGGTCGTATTCTTCTTCACTTAAGGTCTGTCCCAGTTTCAGAATGAAATCTCCGATCTCCGGTAATACTTCCCATGGATATGTTTTTCCTTCAAATAAATCCTTTGCGATTGTTTCGTTCAGATCCAGAAGGTTTGCAATTGTAAAATCTTTTAACATAATATTTTCCTCTTTTCTCTCGCTATAATGACATGTTTTCTTTTATCTGTCACAAATGCACACTACTTTGAAGCAGACGGCTTTCTGCAGGTACGTGATCGTCCCGCTGCGGACGTTGATCTGCCTGTTGTTTTCGCACTGTTTTTTTCAGATGAATCCTTATAATTCACTGCTGCAGCATCAAAGAACTGTCTCAGATATGGCTGGATATTGCTGTCCTCCACCTGTCTGGTGCGAAGGCGCACAAAATGTTCCAGCTTATCCATATATTCCTGTTCTGTAATACTGCCCTCTGCCACATAATTCAGTCCTTTTTCCCAGCTTGCTGTCAGTTCTGGGTTCAGAAGCTGTCTGATGGAGCAGTTTACCACATCAAAGATCATCTCTCCAAGAAGGGTTGGAGTGATCACCTGGGTTTTCTTATTGAGTGCCAGATATTTGATATTGCACAGTTTCTTAAGAATTTCCGCTCTGGTGGCACTGGTTCCGATTCCGCAGCTTTTAATCTGGGCACGAAGCTCTTCGTCCTCGATCAGCTGACCTGCATTCTCCATTGCAAGAATCATAGAACCGGAATTATAACGCTTTGGCGGCGATGTCTCGCCCTCTTTGATACTCAGGCTGTCCACAGAGAGTATATCACCTTTTTTCAGGTTCTGCAATGCGGCAAGAAGTCTGGTATCACACGCCATATCCTCAGCCGAATCATCAGCTTTGTTCCCGCCGTTTTTTCCTGTATCCGGATCTTCCTCTTCACTTCCCTCATTGCCGGCTACGCCGGCTCTGTTCACACTGCTCATGGCATCTGCTGCTTTTCGCTTCGCAAAAGAATTTGTGGCAACTTTTAAGTACCCTTCATCCAGCAGTACTTTAAATGAAGAAAAGAAGCTCTCATTCTGAATTTTTGTCACAAGACTGATCTTCTGATATACTGCAGGAGGATAAAAAATACATACAAACCTTCTGACAATGGTCTCATATACACGCTGCGCAGTAAGAGAAACACTTCTCAATGCGTTTAAGCCCTGGCCTGTGGGTACGATTGCATAATGGTCTGTGATCTGCTTATCATTAACATATCTGGTCTTTGCCAGATTTTTGTAATTTCCCTGTTCAATAATGTGCTGTGCGATTTCCGCTGTATGTTCATAATTACGCAGTCCGGAAATATTCTTATAAATTTCCTTCGCAGCCGCAGTAGACAATACACGGGCATCTGTTCTGGGATAAGTGACCAGTTTCTTTTCATACAGTTCCTGCACGATTTTTAATGTCTCATCCGGGCTGATCTTGAACAACTTGGAGCACACATTCTGAAGCTCCGCCAGGTTAAATAAAAGCGGCGGATTCCTGTTCTCTTTTTTCCGCTCGATTTTCTCTACTGTACATTGCAACGGCTGACTTACCAACAGCTCCTGTATCAGTTTTTCAGCATAGGCTTTCTCTTTAAATCCGTTCTCTTTATACAGATAAGGAGTCTGGAAATATCTGCTGCCTTCCACAGCTCTCCACTCTCCCTCAAAGTTTTCTCCCTCAAGGGCAATGCTACTGAGTACGCGGTAAAACGGAGTTTTCACAAATGCACGGATCTCGCGCTCTCTTCGCACTACCATTCCAAGTACACAGGTCATAACCCGTCCTACGGAAATGGCCTGATATTTCGTATTTAAATAATTTGACACACTGTTTCCATAACGCAGTGTCAGTACACGGGAAAAATTAATTCCCATGAGATAGTCTTCTTTTGCTCGAAGATAGGCTGAAGCAGAAAGATTGTCATATGCTGACAAATCCTTTGCCTCTCTGATTCCTCTCATGATCTCTTCTTCTGTCTGAGAGTCAATCCAGACTCTCTTTTCTTTTTTTCCATGAACACCTGCCATCTGTGCCACCAGACGATAGATGTATTCTCCCTCGCGTCCGGAGTCGGTACACACGTAAATGGTGTCCACATCCTCACGGTTAAGCAGTCCTTTGACAATCTCAAACTGCTTCTGCACTCCGGGGATCACTTCATATTTAAATTCGCGCGGCAAAAAAGGCAGGGTATCTAAACTCCACCTTTTATATTTGATATCATATTTTTCCGGGTAGCTCATGGTGACCAGGTGTCCCACACACCAGGTCACCACGCTGTCCTGAGATTCCAGGTAGCCATCCCGTCTTTGTCCGTTGATTTTCAAAGCTTTTGCGAATTCCTGCGCCACACTGGGCTTTTCGGCTATGTATAAAGCTTTTGACATATTATTTATCTGCACTCATCTTTCTGAGCGGCCATGCCAGCAACAGGGCACCGCCCACCATATTTCCTAAAGTTACTACTACCATGCTCTTTACCATGGCTCCAAGGGATAATCCAGGTACCAGGCAGTATGCGGTAACAAAGATTCCCATATTTGCGATGCAGTGCTCAAATCCGCTTACAACGAATCCTGAGATACACATAACGATCATCAGGAATCTTCCTGCATCACTCTTTAATTTCATACCACAAAGCACGCCAAGACAGACGAAGAAGTTACAGAGCACTGCTCTGAAGAACATCTGTCCGAGCGGAATACTCAGTTTATTTCCAATGAATCCCGCAAAATAGTCTGCTGTTCCGGATGCTCCTGCACCTACAAACAACAATGCTAAAATTGCACATCCGACAAAGTTTCCAAGGTAGCTTACGCCCCATACCTTACCGGCCTCTTTCCAGCTTACCTGTTTATCATAGGCTCCGAACGCCATTACCATATTATTTCCTGTAAAAAGCTCGCCGCCTACGAAGCTGATCAGAAGCACTGCAATGGAGAATACTAATGCCCCCACAAATTTTCCCCATTCAGGCATGGTCTTGGAGAATACGTTTCCAACTACATTACTGTAGATCATAGCCACATCAATAAAAAATCCCGCCATGACCGCACGTATAAAGTACTTGAAAAAATTGGTATTCACCAGGTTACTCTTGGCTTTCGCCGCGTTTGACACTTTCTGTACATCTTCGTAATTCATAACTACACCTCCGCAATGTATTTTATTGAGAACATTATATCACCTGAATATCTGTTTCACAACCGAAATCGTCAAACAATTCAAGAATATTCATCAGATTTGTAATTATGTTCCATTATATTCGAAGATTTTTATAGCAATTCCATATACTAATGCAATCGAGACAGTTCGGCAGAATACAAAGGACAAGAAAGATATCTGCAGACATGCTGACGCAGGAGAAAATGTCTGAAAGTAAAGCTGATTTTTTTATTCAAATACAACTGCTTTATCCTGCAATTCTGTTACATATCCGATAACACCGCCGAAGATATCCATACCTGCAAGCTCTTCTGCAAGGGCATCGGCTTCTTCTGCCGGTACTGCAAGCAGAAGTCCGCCGGATGTCTGCGGATCAAATACCAGATCCTCCATCCAGAGTTCCTTAATCTCACTTCGTACTTCATCGCCTGCGAAGTCACGATTTCTGTATGCACCTTCAGGAATCAGCCCCATCTGTGCATACTCTTCAACACCCTCAATGATCGGAAGTTTCTCAGACTGGATCACCAGGGTTTTCCGGCTGCCTTTTGCCATTTCCAGACTGTGACCTGCAAGACTGAATCCTGTTACGTCGGTGCAGCTGTGGATCGTGTATTTAGATGCAATCTCTGCTGCATATTTGTTCAGCTTCGCCATGATTTTCTGAACTCTCTCAATTTCTTCCTGAGACGCCATTTCTGCCTTAATGGCAGTGTTAAGGATTCCACAGCCCAGCGGTTTGGTAAGAATAAGGATGTCTCCTTCTTCTGCGCCGTAATTTTTCCACATTTTGTCCGGATGCACATAACCAGTTACACAGAGTCCGTATTTCGGTTCTTTATCATTGATAGTATGCCCGCCTGCAAGGACTGCTCCGGCTTCCATGACCTTATCTGCACCGCCGCGCAGAATCTGCTCCAGTACTTCCGGACCAAGGCAGTTTGGAAATGCTACCACATTTAATGCCAGTTTCGGAACACCGCCCATTGCATAGACATCACTCAGTGCATTGGCTGCTGCGATCTGCCCGTACATATACGGATCATCCACTACTGGCGGAAAAAAGTCTACTGTATGGATCATTGCCAGTTCATCATTAATCTTGTATACTGCTGCATCATCTGATGTCTCCGGACCTACCAGAAGCATCGGATCTGTAAATTTCGGAAGTTTGCCTACTACCTGTGCCAGAACCTTCGGGCCAATCTTAGCACCGCATCCGGCTGCACTGGCAAGCTGTGTAAGACGCACTTCATTTTTTTTCATTTCATTTCCCATAAGTCAGTTCACCCCAATTGATCTCCATATTCAGAATCTCCTCGTAACTGTTCAATACTTTCGTTACTGTAAACGGAGTGAACAGTAACGTACTTTCACAGCCGACAGACTGCCGAATAGTTACATATCTTCTATAACAAGAGATTCAGTGCTATCATTGTATCATGTTTTCACATATCCGTCAAAATGTGAACCGTTTACCATATATCAGGTGTTCCTATAAATCTTTCCATTTTACGCAAGAATCCTATAAATCTTTTCATATTCCAGATCCTGTTCCTTCATATAGGAAGCTGTTTCTTCTTCGTTCTGTTCCCCACATTTCCACGCAAGGCCGCAGGAAGCTGATATTTCTCTTGGCACAGGGATCAGTCTGCCTGTAAATTTGTTTTTCTTACATTCCCTTTCCATGGCAATTGCCTGAGTGGTAGTTTCAAAAGTCACCACTGTTGTCAGAACTTTTTCTTTCATAATCCGTCGTGTCCTCATAAAAAGAGGCACCGTTACCGGCACCTCTTTTATTATTTTCTATAAATTATTTCGCCTGGATATATCCTTTTGCTTTTAAGGTTTCAGCACAGAGAACTGCTCCGCCTGCTGCACCTCTGACTGTATTGTGGGAAAGTCCTACGAATTTCCAGTCATATACGGTGTCTTCACGAAGACGTCCTACAGATACGCCCATGCCATGTTCGAAGTTTACATCCTCTGTAACCTGCGGACGGTTGTCCTCTTCCAGATACTGGATGAACTGCTTCGGAGCACTTGGAAGTTCTAATTCCTGTGGAAGTCCCTTGAACTCTACTAATGCTTTGATAAGCTGCTCTTTAGTAGGGTTCTTACGGAATTTAACGAATACAGCTGCTGTATGTCCGTTCAGTACCGGTACACGGATACACTGGCATGTGATAACCGGTTCTGTAGCAGGTTTGATCACACCGTCTTCTACTTTACCCCAGATTCTTAATGGCTCTTTCTCACTCTTCTCTTCCTCGCCGCCGATGTATGGGATGATGTTTCCAACCATTTCCGGCCAGTCCTTAAATGTCTTACCTGCTCCGGAGATTGCCTGATATGTAGTAGCAACTACTTCATATGGCTCGAACTCTTTCCATGCAGTTAATACAGGAGCATAACTCTGGATAGAGCAGTTTGGTTTAACAGCGATAAATCCGCGTGTTGTTCCGAGACGTTTCTTCTGGGATTCGATTACATCGAAGTGTTCCGGATTGATTTCCGGCACTACCATCGGTACATCCGGTGTCCATCTGTGAGCACTGTTGTTGGAAACAACCGGTGTCTCTGTCTTAGCATATTCTTCTTCGATCTTCTTGATCTCTTCTTTTGACATATCTACAGCAGAGAATACGAAATCAACTGTTGCAGCAACCTTCTCTACTTCGTTTACGTTCATAACAACAAGATTCTTGACACCCTCCGGCATTGGAGTATCCATTTTCCATCTTCCTCCAACTGCCTCTTCGTATGTCTTTCCTGCACTTCTCGGACTTGCAGCTACAGTTACAACTTCAAACCATGGATGATTCTCAAGCAGAGAGATAAATCTCTGACCTACCATACCTGTAGCACCTAAAATACCGACTCTAAGCTTTTCACTCATAATATCTTTCTCCTCTTTATCTTCTGCCCGCGTCTCTACCCTTTCGCGGACATTTTTATCCAGGTGTCCTTATATTGCGTACATCTGTCTTTCTTGTACATACTATAACAAACCAAAATAAATTGCAAGCATTTTTTTAATTTTCTTCCAGATATTTTTTGTTCTCAGCGATCACTTTCTCCATCACGTCAGGTCCCGGTGCACCGATGGTCATACGTTTTTCCACACAGGTTTTCATACTGATTGCTTCGTAAATATCGTTCTCGAATACCGGGCTGATGGCTTTATATTCTTCAAGAGGAAGTTCATCCAGAGAAATCCCTTTATCAATACAGGTAAGCACCAGACGGCCTACAATGCCGTGTGCATCGCGGAAAGGTACTCCATGATTTACCAGATAATCGGCTGCATCTGTAGCGTTTGTAAAGCCATTCTTTGCACTTGCTTCCATATTCTGTTTGTTGAACTGCATAGTGGAGATCATGCCCGTAAAAAGGGCAAGACATCCTTTTACAGTGTCAATGGCATCAAATGTAAGTTCTTTGTCTTCCTGCATATCTTTGTTGTATGCAAGAGGGATTCCCTTCATGGTTGTAAGGATAGATGTTAATGCTCCGTATACACGACCTGTTTTTCCTCTTACAAGTTCTGCGATATCCGGGTTCTTTTTCTGAGGCATGATACTGCTGCCTGTGCTGTAGGCGTCGTCAATCTCTACGAAGCGGTATTCATTGGAGTTCCACATAATGATTTCTTCGCAGAAACGGCTCATGTGCATCATAATTGTGGAGAATGCGGACAGAAGTTCAATCACATAGTCTCTGTCTGATACAGAGTCCATGCTGTTTCTGGTCGGACCGTCGAAACCGAGAAGCTGTGCTGTATATTCTCTGTCAAGTGGGTAGGTGGTTCCTGCCAGTGCACCTGCACCCAGAGGACAGGTATTCATTCTCTTACGGATATCTGCAAGTCTGCTTCTGTCACGTACGAACATTTCAAAGTATGCACCTACGTGGTGAGCCAGTGTGACCGGCTGCGCTTTCTGGAGGTGTGTGAAGCCTGGCATGTATGTGTGGACATTCTCTTCCATGATCTTCTGAAGTTCTTCGAGAAGTTTCTTTACCAGTTCGTCTGTCTCGTCAATCTCATCTCTTACATAGAGTTTCATGTCAAGGGCTACCTGGTCGTTACGGCTTCTTCCTGTGTGAAGTTTCTTGCCTGCATCACCGATTCTGTCGATAAGGTTTGCTTCTACAAAGCTGTGGATATCTTCGTATTCGGATGTGATCTCGAGTTTGCCGGATTTTACGTCTGCAAGGATTCCGTCAAGTCCTGCTTCGATCTGGTCTTTTTCTTCTGCTGTCAGGATTCCCTGTCTGGCGAGCATTGCTACGTGTGCTTTGCTGCCTCTGATGTCCTGCTCATAGAATTTCTGGTCAAAAGAGATGGATGCGTTGAAGTTATATACAAGTTTGTCTGTTTCTTTTGTGAAACGTCCGCCCCAAAGCTGTGCCATTGTGTTATTCCTCGTTTCTTCTTTATTTTTGGTATTATTGCTTTTACGTGTTAGTGTAACATATTTTTTCAGTATTGCAAAGTAGTTAGTTTGGAATCATTCAAAAGGTACGTGAAGAAAAAGAAGGTGTGTTGGGGCTTAGTTTCGGAACCCTGTAATTCTAAGGCATTCGGGAATCTGCTAAAACCATGAGCCGCCCTCTCAAACTCGCTCCGTTGCAAACTTCGCTCAGACACGTGAGACGGTCGGCTCATAACGCAGATTCCCGAATACCAAGAATTACAAGAACCCTCAAATGCGCCCCAACACACCTTCTTTTTCTTCACTGGGTATTGGCTATATGTTACATAATTGTGGTTACTGCTTTATTTTCTGTTTTCAGCCTCTCTTCGGGAATAGACGCAACCGCAGTAGTTCTGACGGTAGAGGTCGTATTCGTGGGATAGTTCGATGGAACGTTTGTAGCCGTTTTTTTTCTTGAAGTCGGATGGGAGGTGTTGGACGTGGTAGATTTCTGCCAGTTCTTCACCGATTTCGTTGATCTTGGCTGCGTTTTTCAGAGGGCTGATGGAAAGGGTGGTGGTAAAATAGTCATAGCCGCCCTCTTCTGCCAGTTTTGCTGCTTCTTCCATGCGGAGGCGGTAGCATTTGAAGCAGCGTTCGCCACCTTCGGGTACGTCTTCGAGGCCTTTTGCCATCTGGAAGAATTCCTGCGGGTCGTAGTGACCCTCTATCAGTTTGACAGGGTGTTCAAATTCCATGGAGTTTACAAGACGGGTAATTTCATGGACTCGTTTGCGATATTCTTCTTCCGGGTAGATGTTTGGGTTGTAGTAGAATACTGTGATGTTGAAATATTTCGACAGGTATTCCAGTACGTAACTGCTGCAGGGTGCACAGCAGCTGTGGAGAAACAGGCTTGGGATCTTGTTATCTTTTTGCGCCTGATCTATAAGTTTTTCCAGTTCTTTCTGATAGTTTCGTTTATTCAACAGTATTATTATATCCTTTCTGCATCTTCACAAATGCTTTTTATTATCTTTTAATAAAATGCGAATACCTGTTCAGGTATTCTCTATTGTGCCTTCGTAATGATTCTTTGTATTTTTTAACTTCCTGCACTCTCCTATTCGTTCGCCCATTTTTACGATAGTCTCATATCCCTCTTCTGTATTCTCGATCAGATCATAGGCAATACGGACTTTTCCCGGCTGGATGAGGAGGATTATTGTGGAACCTCCGAATTCGAAGTTGCCTTTTTCCTGGCCTTTCTTTACTGTGGCAGGATTTTTATGGAGATTTGTGATTTTTCCTACCATCATGGCGCCTACTTCCATCATGAGGATGGTTCCGAATTGTTTTGTTTTCAGCAGAGTGTATTCTCTGGCGTTTTCTTTGTAGATGGGATATACATCGTTTGCTGCAGGATTCACTGTGTGGAAAACGCCGGGCAGAGTTACATTCGCGGATTTTCTTCCATCTGCCACATAGCAGTAATGATGATAGTCATCTACTGTCAGTCTGAAAATCAGTGCATAGCCGCCTGTGTATCTCTCAGCAAGTGCTTTGTTCTTCAGAAGCTGTCCTGCTGTATATTCTGTATCTTTGATGCTGAAACGTGAGTCTGAGCTGATCCTGTGTACGGAAAGTTTTCCGTCACAGGGGCTGATCAGGATGTTTTCGCGCATATCAATCGGGCGTTCTTCTTTTCGGATGCGCCTTATAAAAAAGTCATTCCATGAAGAGAAGTTCTGTTTTTCGTAAATGCTCAGGTCAATCTTGTTGTTTTTTACAAAATCCGGTACAAATCTGGCAGAAAGTCTGGTGTTAAGCAGGACTCCCGCTGCCTTTGACACGAAAGGTCTGATCAGGAGTTTCAGGCAGAGTCTGCCACCCCGGTCATTATATAAATGCCGCAGGAATTTATCCTGCTCATTCTCTTCAATCGTGATATTTCCTTTTCTGTCAATATACTTCATTCGTATCTTCCCTCCATAAAAGTATAACCGCAGCCTCCCCGTTTCCCGGGAACCGCTGCGGCCAGTCAACAGTTATATTTATTTTATATCAAACGGAACATCTTCGCAAGTGCAAGTGCCACGACTGCAACCAGCAGGATACGTACCGGATTCTGAGGTTTTTTTACCTTGATATCCAGAATAAAAAGCAGTCCCACGATAATCACTGCAATATGTATCACGATCAGGAAATAGAGTCCGCAATATCTTCTCATCAGATAAAGGAACGGCAGGATGATCGCCATGGATGTGATCGGAAGCCCCTGATAATACTGTCTGTTCTCAGAAGTCTCATTCTGTCTCTTTGCTTCTGAAACATTAAAATATGCAAGGCGGATGACAGATGCCACACTGTAAAAAATAAGCGCCCCAATCCCCGCCGGTGTATTCACACCCAGACAGTAACAGATCATTGCCGGAAAAATACCAAAGCAGACCACATCACATAAGGAATCGATCTGAATCCCGAAATTCTTCTCATCATCCGTACGGTTCTTCTTTGTTCTGGCTATCTTTCCGTCAAACATATCACACAGTCCGGAAAGCGCCAGACAGAAAATCGCAACCTTAAAATCCCCCTCCAGAGCCCTGGTAATTCCAAATACGGAAATTCCCAGACTTATATAAGTCAATATTACCGTATAATCATAAATTCCTAAAAACATATTTTCTCCCCCTACTTTTCTTCTTGTTCTTTTCTTCCTATTATGAAATACGCCACGCAGGTCATCACTGCACTGATAAGCATCTGTGCATAATAGGAAATTCCTCTGCTGAGCAGCATTGCAGGAAGTAATGCTTCTCCGAAAACCGGTGCAAACATCACCAGATAAAGAGACTCACTGATTCCCATTCCTCCGGGTAAAGGCAGCATATCAACAGAGACAGATATGACAGACTGCAAAATCGTAAGGGTTATAATGGAATATCCATGAAATCCCAGCGAACGGTATACCCAGTATGTAACTGTAAATAACAAAATCCTCTGCGCCATAGTGATCAGTAACACTTTCAGGATCACCAGCTTGTGACTTGCCCAGAAAGCCGCAGTTTCATGATACTGATCCATAGACGCTTCCAGTTTCTCAAGCCGAGTTGTCTTTGGCTTAAGGAAACGGAAATGTTCAATAAGTTTCAAACCTTTTACCATGATCCATTTCGCCAGTCCAGGTGCAAATACAAGGATCATCATGAAAGTAACGCAGAAAATATTCAGACCTACACCCAGGTAAAACACCCACATGTACTGGCCAAGATATCCTTCCAGAAAGCCTCTGCCAAAAATCCAGATTACAATTCCGATCACTACCAGAACCGCTTTATAAGTAATCGTGACAATCATCAGGACCAGCGTAGTGACAGGAATCGGAAGTTTATCCTTTTTCATAAAATAAATCTGCATTGGCTGCCCGCCGGATGCAGACGGTGTGATACAGCTGAAAAAGAATCCCACAAAAGAATACAGAGCACAATGCCCCATCTTTACTTTTGCTCCGAGAGTCCGCATCATATAGAAGATAATTACAGACTCGCCAAGTATGAACAGTACCACACAAACCACGCTGATCAGTAAGTAAACCGGATCTGCCTGCCGTACTGTATGAATAATCTCTCCCAGATCCTCTCCCTTAAATACCATATATACGGTAATGGAAAATATAAGGATCAGAAAAATGGTGTTAAATATTGCTTTCTTTTTGTTTCTCATTTGCTTACACTTTCTTATGCAGTTTTTTACAGCATTCGTCTGATTTCTATACCCGATTCATGTATGTCGTAGTGTCTGATATATGTGTATTTCTGATATGAAACACATAGTAAACAGTAACGTATTCCTTACAGAACATTTGCCCTCAAATACTATAGCAGCAAAAATACTATAGTTTATCTATTATATCATACCCTGACATTTCTGCATATCATAAATTATGAAAATATTCGTTACTATTCACCGAATATGGAGGTATCTGTATGAAACCACTGCTGGATATTACAGATGTCAGTCTCTCCTACCACAGTTTATCAGGGGAAACCCCTGCCCTTTCTCATATATCCTTTCAACTGATGCCAGGTGAATTTCTCGCCATCGTCGGGCCGTCAGGCTGTGGAAAGTCCACGCTGCTGAATCTGATCTGTGGTCTGCTCCGGCCGGAACAGGGACAGATTCTTCTGGACGGCACGCCGGTAACTTCCGGTGACTGCCGTATCGGATATATGCTGCAAAAGGATCATCTGCTGGAGTGGCGGACAATTTATAAAAATGTTCTTCTCGGACTGGAAATCCGCAGGGAACTCACTGCCGAAAAACTTGCTTATGTAAATCAGCTTCTCTCAGATTACGGTTTGGACAAATTCCGCTCTGCTCATCCGTCTGAATTGTCCGGAGGAATGCGCCAGAGAGCTGCACTGATCCGTACTCTGGCATTAAAGCCGGAACTTCTTCTGCTGGATGAACCGTTCTCTGCACTTGACTCTCAAACCAGACTCAGCGTAAGTGATGATATCGGCAGAATCCTGCGTCAGGAAAAAAAGACTGCGATCCTTGTCACCCATGATATTTCAGAAGCGATGAGCATGGCAGACCGGGTTATCATTCTTTCTCCAAGGCCTGCCATTATTCGTAAGATTGTGCCAATTTGTTTTGATCTGGAGAACCGTACTCCTATGGCTTCCAGAAATGCGCCTGAATTTAAATCTTATTTCAATCTTATCTGGAAGGAGCTAAATCATGATGTCTGAAATCTCATATCATCAGCAACAGTATATCCGACATCAGAAAAGAGAAAAGAAACTTGTTCTTTTTTTGCGGATATTTATTCTTCTTTTCTTTCTGGTGTTGTGGGAAATCTCCGCCAGGACCGGGCTGATCGATTCTTTTATCTTCAGCAGTCCGGTAATGATCTGGCACAGCTTCTGCAGTATGTGCAGAGACGGCTCTATTTTTCCCCATCTCTCTGTTACAATTACGGAAAC
>NZ_JBWJVP010000265.1:0-11324 GCF_056339915.1 Blautia sp. ZXY-1-B12
TGGCTACGAGTTTTATTTTCGTAGCAATGTACTGATGAAGGAGGAAAACTTGTCCTTCTTATTAACACTGACAAAAAAGGCAAAAAACAGGCGCATCAAATGAAATTTTATCAAAAATATTTTACAAGCTGCTTTAATCCACGGCGGATACTGTCTCGGACACGGCTTGGGTCTACACCTTCTATTTCGGCAATTTCGTTTACCGCCATTCCCAGATAGTATCGGGCATAAATTCGCTTTGCCTGTTTCTCCGGCAGCTTCATCACAGCGGCATAGACCTGCTCCTGAAACTGTTTTTCCTCCAGAAGCATCTCCGGTGTTTGCGGCTTCAATAGCACCGCATTTTCAATGCCATTCTCACAATCCAGAGAATACTGTGCTTTATAACGATACATCTTTCACTCATACGCAGCCTCCGCACGTTCAGCTGCTCGAATAGTCTCCATTACTTCCTCTGTCACATTTACAAAAAAGTCTGTTGTATAAACATCAGGATAAAATTCCCGAAGGTTAATTTTCTTCATTATGTACCTCCATTTCGATTCACGGATGATTGACGGGTGAATCGAATGGAGGCGGGGACCGACACCGGCAGACAACCGGATCATCTCCGAAAAAATGGCAACAAAAAACGCCAGATTTCCGTGATGGAAAACTGGCGCGCCAAGAACAGCCACGATTGTACTTAATTACATGGAACGATAATGCCGATACAATGCTAAACTTACCCGGAGGAGGAGCAATGCTTTTTTTAACTGATGTAGATCATGTGAGCTTTGAAAAAGCAAACGGGACACGGCAAAATAACTTCCAATCGGCTACCGTGTCCCTGCAAGTCGTCATAGGTTTGTGCAAACGCAAAGAAACGGCGGCTCTGAAAATCAAAGCCGCCGTTTCAAATGGGCGTGTCAAATTGTCTGCTCTACGACGGCTTTTTTTCTTTTGCCGTCGTCCGGCAGAGTATTATTCAATATTTAATTCAATGTTTCCAGTGAAATTCTCACATTCAATGCCGATATAGTTTCCACCTTCAGGGAGTGTAATTGTATCACTATATGTTCCGGTTGTTTCAAACAAAGTGACTGCTTCATCAGCTCCAGAAATCCAAAATACTTTTGCAGTTCCCTCCGTAACCTCCAGCGCGCAGTCAATAGACAGATCCTTACCAGCTTCACGCTTTATGGAAGTTCCGCCGAACAAATACTCTGTATCTGAAAAATCCTCATAGTTGGCTGTATAGCTTCCTGTATAATCATCAATTCCTTTTTCTTTCGTACCTTGTAAGGATGAATTTCCGGTAAGCGCTATGGAACCAGCAGACTGAACAATATTGTTATACTGATCGAGAAATTCGTCTTTTGTACAACCTGAAAGCACAGAAGCACCCAATAGTATCAGGCATAATGATAAAACTATTTTCTTCACAGCTATCACCTTCCTTTCCTGCGTACAGCACACTTTCCTTTTCCCTTGGCATTTGCCTGTTTACGGGATTTCATTTCTTTTTTGTTACTGGACATCATTAACAACAGCACCGCCCAGAGAACCATGATGCCAACCCCAATGACCGCCAACAAAGGGGTTGAGGATGTGGTTGTTCCGGCATATTCACTCATGTCAAATCCCACTAAAATCAGCGCAGCAGAGAACGGATAGATGCTGGCAAGGATACCACTTTTGAAAAACAACATGCTGTATCCAAGAAAGAACGCCAGAATGGAACCGCCCAGATATGCCCCTCGGATCTGCCCAAAAATCAGGATCAGCGGCATACAGACCAAATAGGTCGTCAGAGCCGCTAACACGATCTGCGTACCTCCATGAAAAAACACTTCCTCTGTCAGTCCCGATAATCCAACCGTCAATCCAGTAATCAAGGTAATGCCAACGCTGTATATTCCCAGCAGAACTGCAAGCATACCGACTAAAAGTAACTTAGCTCCCAACATTTTCGGCATAGAAACAGGAATTGTCATGATGTTTTTCAGTGTATCATGAGTGGATTCTCTGTCTATAAGCCATCCTCCGATCATTACCAGTGAAATTGGAAGGAATATCTGAGTGTTTCCCCAAACAACATTTTCAAATAGTGCAGAAAAATCATAATTTGGATTTCGGTACTCTGCCTCCACAATCAACTGACTTCCATACTGAACCAAAGGACAGAGTGCAAGCGCCACCAGCCCTACCAAAAGAATCTGGCACCGGCGCAGTTTCAATAATTCCGATTTTAATAAGTTCCACATAGTCACACCCCCTTAGATTTCCTGACGCCGGTAAACAAATGCAATCAGCGCAAGAAATACAATGGCTTCTACAATAATCACACCAAATACCTGAACACTATTCAGAAAATACGGACTGACCCGTTCCAACAAATCTGCCAACTCCGCACTGGTCTGGCTTTGGTCATAAAATTGAAATGTCCAGCGGAAGGCCAGCGGTCCCGGGAACAGGGTTCCTATGTTCAAACCAAAAGGCTGTGTAAGAAACATATCGTTCGTGGAAAGGATATAATTCGCAATCGTATAGAAAAAGGTAATCACAACAGACACGATATAGTTTTTATTAAGAAGAATAACGAGCAGAATGCAGGGAAGTGCGCCACCCCACATAATCAACCCTTCTTCAATCCCAACGCCAAACAAGGTCAAAAAACCAACCGGCTCCCAACCCTGAAACAACAAAACCGCAAGGTTTACCAATCCTCCAACTGCCATAAAGCCAACGGCAAACAACAGTAAAACCAGCATTTTGGACAGCACCAGCCTGGTTCTATTTACCGGTATGGTAACAAGGTTTTTCAGTGTGTCATTATCAAGTTCCTCAAACAACAGATTCGAAGCCAGTATCACAAGAAGCGGCATCAAAAGCAAATATGCACTAAACTGGAATAGGCTGGACATCACTCCATTTACAGCATCCACATCAGTGTTTACATCTGCCAGAAAGAAAGCATAAGCCAATGGCATGAAAACAGAAAGCAGTAGGGAAATAAATACCAATGGCTTCCGTTTTAATTTCAAAAATTCGCATTTGATTAGTTTAAGCAATTCCTTCTCCCCCTGTCACACGCTTGAAGTAATCTTCAAGACTTTCTTCACAAGTATGCACCTCCGATACCTCCAATCCGTTTTCTACAAAGGCAGTTACAATTTTTCCCACAGGCAGATCAAGGTTGTGCAGGCGCAGATTATGGTCGTCCTGTATGGAGAAATGGTTTTCATGGAAATTGCGTTCCAAAATTCTTGCCGCCTGTGCAGTATCAGAGAGCGTAAAACGGATATGTTTACTGCTTTTTTGCTCCAGCTCAGCAAGGCTTTCTTCTTCCAGCAATGCACCGTGGTCAATAATTCCAATATCGTCAGCCAGCAAGGAAATCTCCGAAAGAATGTGACTGGAAATCAAAATAGTTTTTCCTCTTGCGTTGCAAAGCTCACGGATAAAGGAGCGTACTTCTGCAATACCGATGGGATCGAGGCCGTTGATCGGCTCATCCAAAATCAAAAGCTCCGGATCGTGCATGACTGCAAGGGCAATCGCCAACCGCTGCTTCATGCCAAGAGAGTATTGCGAAAACAGCTTTTTATCCTTGTAAGGTAGCCCGACCAAATCCAGAGCGTCTTTGATGGCATGATTGTTTGGTACTCCACGCAGGGTAGCAAAGATACGCAGGTTCTCCGTACCGGTCAGATTGGGATAAAAACCGGGGGACTCAATCAAACTGCCAATGCGGGGCAGCAACTTCTTTTCATTTCCTTGCAAAGACTTTCCCCAGATTTTGACCTCACCGGAAGTAGGCTTCGTTAAACCCAACAGCATTTTCATAGTTGTGGTTTTTCCGGCTCCGTTTCTGCCCAACAAACCATAAATTCTCCCACGCTTGACATGGATATTTAAGTCAGCCACACTCTTTTGTGAGCCGTATTGCTTTGTCAGATTTTTTGTTTCAATGATATAATTTGTATCCATATTCAAAACCTCCTGTTCTGTAAGGTATTCTATCATGCCAACCTTGCATTAACCTTGCCGCAACCTTGCATTAACCTTGCAATTAAGGAATGAATTGCAATGCAAATCCTATTCCGCTACTTCTCAATCCGTTTGGGGATTGAGAAGGTTCCCATGCCATTTTCTAAAAGACTTCTGAAAATAAGTAAGGCTCCCGCCATAAAGACGGGAACCCGCTTAAATTTCCAAAGGAAAAAGCAAAGTAAATTCCGTTCCTTTTCCCGGTACACTTTCAACTGTTATGCTCCCACCCATCTTTTCTACAAGCTGATGGACAATAGAAAGACCAAGTCCGCTGCCTTTTTCAGAGCGTCCTTTATCACACTTATAAAGCCGTTCAAATATGTGTTTCAAATCTTCTTTCTCAATTCCCACTCCATTATCCGCCAGCAACAGCTCCATGCTGTTTTCCTTCTTTGACAGGGAAATTTTAATTTTGTCTGCATGGCTGTGAGCGATTACATTTTGAATAAGGTTATTGATGATCCTCATATAGCTATCCATATCTAATCTTACCCGGACAGGCTGTTCAGGAATATCAATGTCATAATCAACCTGTTTATCCTCAAAAATCGGTATCCAGTCGATTAGGATATTTCTTGTCAGCTCTGCAGCTTCAACGCTCTGGATCTCCAAAGCAAACTCGTTGGAATTTAACTTGAACCAGTCAAAAAGTACATCAATGTATTCTTTCAGATCATGGGCTTTCCGACGGGCGGTTTCAATATAATCATCCCGGTCTTTTCCTGTGACCAGTCCTTTGTGTGCAGCGTCAAGATACCCAAGCAGAGTAGTAAGGGGCGTTCGCACGTCATGGGAAAGGCTCGTCATAAGTTGGCGGTTGGTTTCTTCTGTCTGCCGTACAGTTGAAAGTCTGCTTTCATAGGCCACAACGATCTCATTGATTTCATAGGCAAGAGGTGCTGTCAGTTCATTTGTTGCAGATAGAATACGCCGGTTGCCATTTCCGTTTTTCACATCAACCAGCACATCGGTCATTTCTGCTATTTGTTTTTTTACACGCCGAACGAGAACGATGGAAGTCAATACAGCCACAACAGCAATCACAATGGACAAGAATACGATAATTTCCATGCTGACTACACCTCCTTATTAAACCGGTAGCCAATCCCTTTGACCGTTTGTATATACTTTGGGCTTGAAGGATTGACTTCTAATTTTTTACGAAGTCGGCTGATAATCGCCATAATGTTACTGTCATCATAGAAATATTCTTCGCCCCATACTTCCTCATAAATCTGCTGTTTGGTCAAAATTTTCCCTTGATGTTTTGCACAGTACAGGAGCAAATCAAATTCCTTTGGGGGCAGTTCAAAAGTGCCGTTTGATGTAGTAACAGAACGATTTTCAAGGTCAATCTGCAATCCGTCAAAATTTAGCTTTTGTATGGCTCCAGCTTGCTGATTAAAGCGAGTGTAGCGGCGAATAAGAGACGCAATACGGGCAATCAGTTCATCCATATCAAACGGTTTTGTAAGATAATCGTCCGCTCCGGCCCGTAAGCCCCGTACTTTAGAAATGCTGTCATTTTTGGATGTGAACATCAAAATCGGCAGGCTGTTCTCTTTGCGGATTTCTTCCAGCGTTTCAAAGCCATCCATACCAGGCATCATCACATCCAGCACCACAAGCTGATACTCCTGCTCTCTTAATTTCTGTAAGCCCTCTTTTCCGGTATTACAAAAATCAGCTTCTATGTTTTCTGCTTGTACGCTGCGTTTAATCAAAGCACACAGTTCTCTGTCATCATCTATAATCAGGATTTTATTCATGGCGCAACTCCTTCCCTTGTTTTGTCCTTCCGTCAATCGGCTTTTCTGTGTTCTTTGGGATCAACCAAACACCAGCCATCTTCACAGCGCCGGGGATACGCCCAGCAGCGCAATAGTAATTTACTCTACGAGGTGTCACGCCCCATTTTTCGGCGGCCTCTTTTAGTGTCATATAGTCCATTCTGCACCTCCACAGAGTACATTATAGTTCTTTGTCTCGAACAATACAAGTTTATCTGTTCCAACGCAAGCGTTTCTTTGTTGTATAGTTCTTCAGGTGTTTTTGCGTAGATAGCTACGAGCTTACCATTCGCGTCTTTGATTCTGGTCCTATAATATAGGACACCTCTTTTCATAACTGTGTCATATTGAGGAATTATTGTTTGCCGTTTGGCCAATTCCGTCACCTCCTAAGAATAGACTCCAGCGCTGTATCTATGTTTTATCAGACCATTATGATTTCGACAAGGATACGGACCGGCTCACACTCCAGCTCTGCGAGGTTTACGATAAGTTGCGTTCTTTTCTGCTGGCTTTGCTCTGTGGGTGCATTTTGCGATATACTCCTGAAACTGTTTTTCCTCCAGAACCATCTCCGGTGTTTGCGGCTTCAACAGCACCGCATTTTCAATGCCATTTTCGCAATCCAGAGAATACTGTGCTTTATAACGATACATCTTTCGCTCATACGCAGTCTCCGCACGTTCGGCTGCCCGAATAGTCTCCATTACTTCCTCTGTCACATCTACAAAAAAGTCTGTTGTATAAACATCAGGATAAAGTTCCCGAAGGTTAATTTTCTTCATTATGTACCTCCATTTCGATTCACGGGTGATTGACGGGTGAATCGAATGGAGGCGGAGACCGACACCGGCAGACAACCGGGTCATCTCCGAAAAAATGGCAACAAAAAACGCCAGATTTCCGTGAGGGAAAACTGGCGCGCCAAGAACAGCCATTATTATACTGAATTACATGGAACGATAATGCCGATGCAATGTTATACTTGCCCGGAGGAGGGGCAAGGCTTTTTTTAGCTGGTGCAGATCATGGGCACTGCAAAAAGGCAAAAAGGACACGGCGATACCTCCTCGGACACCGCCGTATCCTAAAAAAGGGCGACTTTATCACACCCCCCGTAAATCCATTTTTTCAAAAGGAAAACGGCGGCTTGAAATGCAATATTTCAAAGCCGCCGTCATCTTTGCAAAGCCGGACGGCTTTTGCTCAGGTGTTATTCGACATTCTCAATCGATTCGACAATGTTCATTTTTGCAATAGAGTGCAGCGGGATCGCCGTTGCCAGCAGACAGGCAGCAACAGAAACCACAGCAGCCTCTATAATCGCAATAACGGGAACGGCAACCAGTTGTAAGGCATCCGTCTTTGCAGCCCCGACAAAGATACAGCAGACATAGCCCAGCACTGCGCCAATCACAGAGGCAAAGATAGCGTAATAGGCACCTTCCCACAAGAATGTTTTATAAAGGCTTGCGGCACTCATGCCAATAGCCCGCTGCATACCAATTTCATCGACACGTGTATGGATGTTGCTGTAAACGGTGTTTATGATATTCAATATGCCAATGATGCCAATAAAGATAATCAGTACCCAGCAAAGCATTTTGATTTGTTCAAAACTCTCTGCCATTTCATTGCTGCTTTCAAGGTAAGAAAGCCAGTGAGCACCCGGATATTTGCTACACCAATCATCCAATATACTTTCAAAAGAATTCGTATCTACGCCATCCTGCAATGTCAAATAGATTTCAGAATAGGTATCATCCTGCATCAGCGAGCAATATATTTCTTCGTTCACGATAAGTTGCACACCGTTGGTGAAACCTTCATTGTTGATTGTAATAGGAGTATCAATTATCCCTATCACACGAAGCGCCCTGCTGCCCAACTGGATCGTATCACCAATAGAAAGCTCCGTATGCTCCACAGGCGTATCCCCGTAAGAAAAGGGAATAGGATTTTTGACAAGGCAGCCTGTTCCATTATTTAGCGCCTGCTTATCCTGATCAGAAAGATTGGGAGCGTAGATTTCTAATAGCCCATCGTCAATATTGACAAGCTGAAAAGTTTCGTGGCTCTGCACGGACAAATCTGTTTCAAAGGGAAGTTCGTCACCAGCACCCGGCGTAAATACAGAAAGCCTGACAGTGGAAATGTCTTTTACAGTGTCGTTTGCCTCCAATGTGCTTATAGCTTCTGCCGGAATACCTGATGTTTCATTTGTAACAGCATAATCGCTGAAATACATATCCTGAATCGAACTGCTGGCATCAAGCAGCCCAGTAAAGCTCTGCAGAGCAACAAAGACGGTAATGCTCATAACAAGAGACAGTATTGTAAGAAGCGTCCTGCCACGCCCGCGTTTCAAATTGAGTCTTGCATAGTAGGCTTCAAAATTGTAGATTTTGTGATTTCTTTTTCTGCGGCGTTTGATCTTAACAGACTGGCCAGACATAGCAACTGTCGGGGATACACGCGATGCGTACCGAGCAGCTGGAAATGCAGCCATTAGCGCAAATAAAAGTGTGACCGCAATACTTGCAAGGAGCATGGGGAATTTTACCGTACTGACAGCGCTGATTGCTTCGTTTAATTCGGAAACACTATTTGCCATGAATATATCAGGATTGAGAGCACCCGTAGCAGCAATTAGCGTAGCTTTTGCTGCTAATGTGCCAAGTACCAGCCCAATCGGAATACCGATTCCGCAAAGGATCAGGAGCTGCAAGGAAACAAGACGATAGATTTGTCCACGCTCTCCGCCGATTGCACGAAGTGTTCCATATTCTTTAATTCGTTTCGTAATGGAAATTTTTAGAATATTATAAATTACCAGTCCGGCTGCAAACAAAACCAACAAGCCTACCAAAACACACGCCACCGTCATAAAGGAAAAACCTGCACCAGCATCACTGTTGGATGTCTCATCATAAGAAATACCGACAGCATCAAGAAGAATCCAGTTATATTGGATATACCGATCCTCTACATCCAAGTTCTTCGCAAGATCATAAACGATGCTCTGAAAGTTTTTCTTGTCATGGGTCTTAAAGTCAGTAGAATAAAGCAGATATTTTTCTGGTAATAGTTTTTCTGCGGTTCCGTTTCCTACAATTCCTTCAACTGTACCTGTTGAATAGCCGATATAGCTGCTTTCAAGAATACCCGTTAATATGAATTTTCCGCAATATTCAAATTCAGGAAGTGAACCATCCATAACAGATACGCGCATATCCAAAGAAACGGTATCTCCAACCGCAGCATCTAATCCAAGATACCTCAAGCTATCCTCTGATAATGCAATTTCACTTGCTTTCTCCGGCAAATGCCCCTCTTTTATCTTGCTGATTGCTGGGTACATCGCCAAAGCGTTATCATGATACTCTCTGAGATACAAGTTCAGGCTGCTATTACCAAGGGTTGTGCTGCCTACAAAGACGGTATCTCCTACATCATATACTCGATCATCCTCGTGGAGTTTCTGTGCTTGTTCCCTGCTGAGTTGATGAAATGTTACATATCGGTTTCCGTTTAGGCTCGCAGCCTGCTCTATTCTCATAGACTGCAAAATTCCAATGGACTGACCAACAACGGTTGTTATGATCGTTGACATGATAACTGCAATCAGGATTAAAGTCGCTGTAATTTTTTGCGTTTTTAGTTCTTTCCATGTAAGAGCTAAATAGGATTTCATCTTACTGTCACCTCCGAAAGCACTCCGTCAATGATGGTAAAACGACGCTCTGCCATTTCTGCAATATGAGGGTCGTGAGTAATGACAATAAGTGTCTTTTTCATTTTCGCCCGAAGATCGCAGAGCATTTTCATGACCTCGCCGCCGCTTTTGCTGTCAAGGTTTCCCGTAGGTTCATCAGCAAAGATGATGTCTGGTTTTGAATCAGAGCGCGGGCGATTGCCACGCGCTGCTGCTGCCCGCCGGACAGTTCATGGGGCAGATGGTTCAAACGGCTGTCGATCCCTAAAAAGGCTGCGATCTCCTGTAAATAGGCATTGTCCGGCTGGCGCTTGTCGAGAAGCAGCGGCATGATGATATTCTCCTGCGCTGTCAGCACCGGGAGCAGATTGAATTGCTGGAAGATGAAGCCGATCTTTTGGCGGCGGAACGCCGATAACTCCTTGTCACTGCCGTGATGGATGTCAGTATCGCCATACAACACCTTGCCGGAAGTTGGCGTATCCAATCCGCTGATGATGTGAAGCAGCGTACTTTTGCCACTGCCTGACGGCCCCATAATGGAAATGAAGTCACCGGAGTGGATTGTCATATTTGCATGGCACAGCGCAACGACTTTGTTCTCGCCTGTACCGTAGATTTTGGAAACATCGTTTACTTGAATATCCATGAAAAAACTCTCCTTATCGGTTTGATAAGGAGAGTATAAAAGGCAAATCTCAAAAAACGCTCAAGAGTTATGAGATTTTCAAAATAGCGGAGGCAACAGCCCCGATATCGGTATTTGCAATTTTCAAAGCACCTCCGTGTTTGTGGCAAAGAAGATCACAGATATAAAGTCCCATGCCCAAATGCTCTGCTTCTTCTGTACCCTTACGGAACGGTTGAATGCCATTTTTCAAAAGATCCGCCGGAAATCCATAGCCATCATCCGTAACTTCTAATATCATATTTTCACCTTCTATGGTAAGTTTTACCGCGACATTCTCTTTTGCAAACCGCAGAGCATTTGTTGTGAGATTTTCAGCAATTTGAAACAACATTGCTTTATCCAAAGAGACAGTGCCACATACAGGCAGGCCATGAAAGCGAAGCTGCTTACCATATTCGGTTATAGAAAAGCCAAGGGCTTTTTCCAAATCTGCACTCAGGGCAGCAGTGTCAAAAAGAGCTTTTTTCGGCTGAACTTGCTCCAACCGTTGAACCTTGCTCATAGTTTCTACATAGCGTTCGATGCGTCCTGTATAGGCATCTATACGCTCAAGATCGTCCATAAGCTGCGGTGTGTTGCCGGTGCCTGCACAGTGTTTTGCCATTTTCACTGAGCCTTTCAGGACTGTTATCGGATTTCGGAGATCGTGGGCGAGCGCCGCATTTAACCGTTTCCGTTCTTCCGTTTGTCGCCACAACTCACGGTTGCTGTTCAAAAGTGATTGCCGCATGGTTTCAAACGTGACACAGAGCTGTCCCAGTTCGTCCTCGGACACGGCCGGAATGATAAAGTCCAAGTCATTCTGCATCATGCGATTTGCACCATCCATAAGAATAGCAAGTGGCTCTTTCAGCTTACAGCGATAGAACAGAGATGCAGTTAATATCAAAGCGACAATGAAGAATAGCATCGGCAAAACGAACTGAAAAATGACCAACGCATTTCTAACTGCGGTTGCTCCTGCTACCGGTTCCGGAAACTCTGTCTTTATTGTGGAATCTGCTCCAACGATAATTTGCACGCCAGATGGGGCAAATACTGCACTCAATTTTGTGCAGCCCACAAAAACAACAGCCGAAAGGCTTAATGCCAG
>NZ_JBWJVP010000266.1:0-5941 GCF_056339915.1 Blautia sp. ZXY-1-B12
AGGACCTATATTTTTTATATTTTCCCGGTCAAAGTATAAATCCACTGCTATATGAGAATCATTCTTACTGAAGTATATGGCAACTATTCGGCAGCCACTGTCCTTTTTTTATTTCCTGAAATGATTTCGGAGGATCCTGGCTCATATCTGCGAATAGTCGGTTTACATCCAGAGATAATAAGGAGGATTCAATAAGATGGCACTGAACAAAGTTGAAATCTGCGGAGTCAATACGTCGAAACTTCCTGTTCTTACAGCAGAAGAAAAAGCGGAACTGTTCAGACGGATCAAAAGCGGCGATGAACAGGCACGTGAATTGTACATTAAAGGAAATCTACGTCTTGTTCTCAGCGTAATACGACGATTTCAGAACAGCAGCGAAAATGCCGATGACCTTTTTCAGATCGGATGTATTGGTCTGATCAAGGCCATTGACAACTTTGATACCACTTTACAGGTAAAATTTTCCACTTATGCAGTTCCAATGATCATAGGCGAAATCAGGCGATATCTCAGGGATAACAACAGTATCCGCGTCAGCCGTTCTCTTCGTGATATTGCATACAAAGCAATCTATACCCGCGAAAATTATATGAAGCAGCACCTGAAAGAACCTACAGTTACCGAAATTGCACAGGAAATTGGTATCGAAAAAGAAATGATCGTATATGCCCTTGATGCTATCCAAAATCCTGTGAGTCTCTTTGAACCGGTCTATACAGAAGGCGGTGATACTCTTTATGTCATGGATCAGATCAGTGACAAAAAAAACAAAGAAGAACGCTGGATTGAAAATCTTGCTCTCCGCGAAGCTATGCAGAGGCTGAACAGCCGCGAAAAGCATATCATAGAACTGCGCTTCTACGAAGGAAAGACGCAGATGGAAGTAGCTCAGGAAATCGGCATCTCCCAGGCACAGGTCAGCCGTCTCGAAAAAAATGCACTGAAATCCATGCGTAATTATCTGCGTCCATAAAATGATAATTCAAGATCCGCATTCAGAAAAGCAGCCTGGCCCAATACCTGCCAGACTGCCTTACATATCTTTTAAAGTATACCGTTTTCCGCCTCTTTCCAATGAGGTTCTGATCTGTCTGTGAAGCTTTAATGAAGCTTTAACACTTCAACAAATTCTGCCAGTTTTCTATATTAAATATCTGCTTCACATCCAGAGCCCCTGACATTGCAGGAAAGAACTTCTTCATATCAGTAAATACCAGAGCATAGTCGAACTTTGACATTCCGATCATCCTGCGAAGCTCACGCCTGTAAAAATCCAGAAGCATCTCCGGCACTTCTGTTTTCTTAGATTTCATAAACTTTTTATGACATACATATTCTTCGTCCGTAGCCGGGTAGGAACGCTTCCAGTATAAAACCCTGATTTCTTTTGGCAGACTATTCAATTTCTCAGAAGACTCCTCTTCTTTTGCACCATTCCCGATCAACGTCACATCAAAATGCTCATAATCCACTTTGTTCAGAAATTCATAGAATGCCTCTGTCTCCTGTGTATCACTGAAATCTCCGGCATATACCAGAAGTTTTACTTTATCTGTCTGATTCAGATATACCGGATTTACCGGTTCTTTTCCATCAAGCAGGACTTCTGCTATACGTTTGCATGCTTTTCCATCATCTCTCGGACATATCTGTTCTCTTGCTTTTTCATACTTCTCTTTACAGGAAACAGCCACTCCCGGAAGATCCTTCAGAAGTTCACCAAGCTTCTCAGGGGTAGACACTGCCGGTCCCGGAAGTTTGTCAAATCCGAAGTACAGACCTCTGTAATCTTCAAAATTCTCCGCATCCGGCACATAAAACAGAATCGGTTTTCCTGTCAGCATGAAATCATAAAAAATACTGGAATAATCAGAAATCAGTACATCTGTCACTGACAAAATCTCATTTGTATCCATTGTTGCAGGAATAAATTTTGTCTGCGCATCACCAGGTTCCATGGCATTCTCTTTCATATAGTGATATACGATCTGATGAAGCTTGACAAAGATCTGATATTCATTTGTATCTATACTGTTCTCCATTACATTGATCAGCTTATAGACATCCTGCAAATCTGTATCCGGACGGCTGTATTGTTCGCCTCTCCATGTCGGTGCATAAAGAATAATCTTTTTATCTTCCTTTACGTCCACTCCGCAATCCTTAAGTTCCTGTATCACTTCTGCTCTGTCACTGTCAAAAAGCTTATCATTACGCGGGAAGCCCTCTTCCAACACTGTGCCTTCATACAGATTCTGCATTTTATACGAATCTTTGTATGCTGTCTTTGTCATATAAGGTCCGGAGGAAACTATATAATCTGCACTGAGCAGATTTCTTGCTGTATTTCCCTGAGAAATATTTGCTCCCGGAATATCAAATCCCATATTCTTCAGAGGAGTTCCATGCCAGGTATCGATCAGTACCTGACCTTCTCTTTTAAGGAAATAGCTTGGAAAGCTTACATTATTTACCAGATATTTCACTGTCGCAAGTTCTTTACAGTATTCCTTTGATTTATATTTTACAAATCGCACGTTCGGATATTTTTCGTATTTTTCAATTTGTTTTCTGTTATCCTCGAAGTCCTCAAGCACCCAGATATGGGTATAATCCTGATACTCTTCTTTTTCAAGAAGATACAAAAACAGAGCATAAGGATTACAGATCATACCACGTCCGCCAAAAGCTTCATAAAGAATTGTATTATCTCTTATCTGGTATTCCTTTACAAACTCGGCATAGCTGGTTCTAAGCGGATATTTCTCCCTGCACTCCAGAATCTGTTCTTCATTTTTCATATAAAAGGTCTTGATTCCCATTACACGATTAAAAAGACGATTCCACTCTTTAACTGCCTTCTCAATGGCAAAGTCCTCAGATTTCCAGATTGCATTTCTGGACATCTCTCTGCGGAGTTCTTCATCATGTGCCAGCTTCAGCATCGCATCTGTAAATTTCTTTGTATCAAAAGCTTCCGGCAGGTATCCTGTTTTTCCATCATCGATGATCAGATCCATCGCTCCTGTATGGAATGCGATGACAGGAAGACCAAATTCAAAGGCTTCCATGATAACCATCGGCCATCCTTCCCACCTGGACGGAAGAAGGAAAACAGAAGAATTCAGATAATACTTCTCCGGCTCATTTGTATAACCGACAAAATTAACTCTGTCCTCAATACCACGTCTCTTTGCATCCGCCACAATCTGATTCCAGAGATCACCAGCTCCGATAATATCCAGCTGCCATTCATCATCCTGCTTACAGAACTCTTCAAAAGATTCCATCATCAGATCAAGACCCTTGGCATATACAAATCGTGTAGCCATAAGGAAACGCTTGGATTTTGGGTCGCATTTTCTCTCACTCACGAAGCTTCGGGGATTAATTTTAACTTCTGTATCAATATCCAGAAATTTTTTGTAATCGCGCTTATCATAGTCACTGAGAACAATGTATCTGTCCAGCTTCGGCAGATATTCCTGGAGCAGACATTCCTGTTTCCAGAATACGACATTAGGAACATCAAGATATCCGGCATAACAGTTATGCTGCCATCCGATTGTCTTTGCATTCAGCTCCGGCGCCAGCATACCCAGACGAAGGCTTAAACTTGCAGTTGTGATAATAATATCATAATTCTGCTCATTTAAATATTTTACCCATTTTTCTCTGGTCTTTTTCGGGAAAATCGCATCTGCCAGAATATCATTATATTTTTCTTTATTAAAAATCCCATATTTGGCATTCAGTTTCTGAACAAGATAACGCCAGCAGAAAGCCGGTGTATGATGTCGATTGACAAACTCATTATTATCAATAAAGTCAACCTTGATATCCTCACTCATATGATACATATTCCGGTCTTCTTTAAATCTGTCCTGATATACCATGATCGTCACATCATGCTCTTTTACAAGTTCATTCGCAAGAAGTGTGACAACTCGCTTAGTTCCGCCAAGATCAAATATCTTGGTGCACCAAATACATATTTTCATTTATCTTTTTCTCCTGTTATGACTTTCTGATATCTGTATCCTATAGCAATTCCATAAAATAATACAATCAAGGCAGTTCAGCAGAGTGTGAAGGACAAGGAAGATATCTGCAGGCGTGCTGACGCACGGCAAAGATATCTGACGCAGGACTTCACGCTATGATGGACTGGATTGTTTGCAATAATTTATGGAATTGCTATAATATCATTACATTGTAATGTTAAAATAATCCAATACACGCTGGCAGTAATTGTCACACACATTATGTGTTTTTGCTCTTACACTGGCACGCTGTTCTTTATAATTATCTTTTCCGTTTTTAATATCCAGGATGAAATTCTCAAAATCCTGCATATTATACATATGTTCGCCAGGCATATATTCCAACGGATCATCAAACACCCATCCTCTGGATTCCGTATAAGCCTCATAATCATCCAGTGTGAATCCAAGCGGTCTGTCTAACAGCAGATAATCGATCGCAACAGAAGAATAGTCAGAAACCAACGCATCCGAACAGTTGATAAACTCATAAAGCTGCAGTCCGTTATCCGCAAGATCTCTGTTCTCCAGATAAACAATATTGGTAAGGACATTCTCACCAAAATCATAAGGTACCTGAAGGTAATGCTTCTTGATAACAATAAGAATATGATTCTCCTTACAGAACTTATTCAGTTCCAGAAGCTTATCTGCATCATCAATGATAGGAATATTGAATTCATTATTTAAGGTTTCCTCGTTCAGACGCTCACTGGAAGCATGTCTGTAGGTTGGCATCCACAGGATCAGTTTCTCGCTGTCTGTTTCCTTCAGAAGTTTCTTTTTATATTCATCTGCACGTTCACTGCCCTTAAGCATCATATCATAACGGGGATATCCAAACGAGAGCAGTTTTTTGGAAGTACATCCAAAAAATTCCATTTTGGTCTTAATAAAAATGTCCCCCGGTACCAGGCAATAATCAAAGAAAACCTTACGCCCGTTCTTATTTGCCTTGTAACCACAGCCATGCCAGAGATCGATAAAGAGCTGATTTCTTCTCGACATACCAATCCAGTTAAAAGCCTGGGTGTAAAAAATATATTTTGATGTCAGTGCATATTTATATGCTTCTGCTCTTCGGATCGTGGAACCGTTCTTGAAAGTTCTGCACAAATTTCACATTTTCAAACTGATATTCTTTATATTTAGACGGTTCATGGACCAGCCATACAATCTCATATTTTTTGTTGTATCCTTTCTCAATAAGATAGTCAAACAAAGCACGACCATTATCCGTAAAATCATCATTTGTTTCAAAGAGCATTCTATTCTCTACAAGTGCAGGGGGGAATTTCTTAAGGCGTCTGATCTTGCGATTATCATATAATCCATAGGTCACAGTTGCCCATGTCTCCTGCAACATGGCTTTTCTTCCCTTTTGAACTCTGACCTTGTTAATCTTGTTAATGGATTTTTTCAGTTTTTTTATTTTCTTTTTTATTCTTTTTTTCATATCTGGCTCCCTAGAATTCTTTTAATTTCTCACGAAGCATCGTTGAGGATGTATCTTTGGTATATGGCAGAAATACCAGCTTAGCGCCCAGCTCTTCCATTTCTTTTCCGGTCTTTTCCCAACGTGCATTGCCCTTCCAGTCATCTCCGATATAGATTTCATTAAAGTGGACTTTTTCCCATACCTGCTTTTTGTCCAGGGTTGTCGTCACGATCACCTCATCAACATATCTGATGGCCCGTACAATCTCTGCCCTTTCTTCCAGCGGAACGATCGGTCTTTTGTTTTTATATGACTCTACCAGATCATCCGCATTCACACCGACAATCAGATAATCGCAATGTTTTTTTGCATTTCTGATCAGGTTCAGATGTCCTATATGAAACATATCAAAGGTTCCCTGTGTATATCCTATTTTTTTCTCCATTACATTCTCCCT
>NZ_JBWJVP010000267.1:0-19620 GCF_056339915.1 Blautia sp. ZXY-1-B12
TCGATAAGTGCACCCTGGAAGCCTGCCAGGAGTTCTGCCATGACCTTTCTTTTTCTGAGAGCGAGCGGAATCATAATGACACTCCCGATGATGGGCGGCTGACCAGAGCCTTATGGTCAGTGACCTGTTTATGCAGGCAGAGGCAGTCTGAGACGGCTGCAGGTGGCAGGGAAACGCACACCAGACCGCCGGAATAACGGAACTGATAACAATGTTTACAGGGCGAGATGCTCGGAAAGGAGCAGTTTATGACAGAACTGAAAATGAAAGAAATGCAGCTAATCAACTGGTTTGGATGCTCGAATCTGAACTGTACAAGGGAGAGAATCCATCTGGTTGCTATGCTTGCAATGGATGAAAAAGTGAAAAAGAATCTTTACAGAGTATGCAGATTCCTTGCAAGAGAGGAAATTGCATATCGGTATCCGATTATGTATGAAATGATCCGGAGAATGTTTTCACCGGATGATACCAATCCACCGGAATCATATTTTATTTCCTGTGTCACATTTGGAAAAAGTGCAGAGTTTGCACAGAAATATCTTCACAAGGGAATGCGGATTGTAATCGGCGGTCGTATCAGTACCGCAGTTATAAGGACAAGGACGGAAAGACGATTTATACCACAGATGTGATTGTGGAAGAACATGAATTTGCCCAGAACAAGGAGAACGGTGCCGGAGCGGATTTGTCAGAAAAACCGAAAATAGATAAGGATGGATTCATGGAAGCACCGGATGGTGAGATCCAATTTGACTAATTCAGAATAAATGGTTGAAGAGGCCGCCCTTTGCCGGGGCATCCTCGTTTCCGGTCTATGGAAGATATTAAAAATTACAGGTATTCAACCTAACGAAATCGTGATATAATCAAAATATGCTTAGATGAAAAATATGGAGGTAGCTTGTGGGCGTAAGTTATAACAGATTATGGAAAATGCTCATAGATAAAAATATGAAGCGGATAGAGATGCAGTACCTTACCGGGATTAGCGGAAACATTCTTGCAAGGATGGGAAAAAATCAGTATGTATCAATGGAGACGATTGAGAAGATTTGCAAGAAGCTGGACTGCACCGTTGATGAGATGATGGAATTTACAGATGATGAATAACAGGAGCAGACATGTCAAATTATTAAAACTGGCAGAATGCTTCAGAAGTCGAAAAAAGAAATTGAAAAAAGATAACACGCCGGATACGGCATAAATCTCTTAGCAAAGCTAAGAGCGCACTTCTATACAGGCAATTCCATCTGCCTGTATAGAAGTGCGACCTGCGGTGCTGTTCCCGGTTTTGAGAAACCTCAATCCGGGAAATATAGCGAAATCAGAGATTTCGTACAAGGGGATATTTCCCCTTGCGGCACAGGTGCCTATCCCAAAAGTTTGTGACTGAATATTTTAGATACAGACATATAAAGTGAAAGAAAGCATGAAATCGAAAATTGTCGAACTGACACATTAGAAAGGATTATATATGAGTGAGGTGATTAAGGCTGATAATGAATATAAGGAGTGGATTGCCGGAATATCCACTGATTTTAGAAAAAGCCAAATCAGGGCTTCTATAAAACAGTGAGTGACGATTTGAAATCCATTTTGCCAGATGTAAAATCATTTTCTCCCACTAATTTGAAATATATGAGATACTTTTATGAGATGTATCCTGATGCAGTGATTTGTCCTCAGGTTGAGGACGAATTGATTACAGATATAAATCGTCCCCAAGTTGGGGATGATTTACAAATCATTTTTAGAATTCCATGGGGACATAATAAAATAATACTTGATAAATGCAAAGGGAATTCTGCAAAGGCATTGTTTTATATCAGAAAGACTATTGAAAACAATTGGTCAAGAGATGTTTTACTAAACTTTTTAGGAACAGATCTGTATGAACGCCAGGGCAAAGCGATAACTAACTTTTCTAATACACTTCCGATAGAACAGAGCGATTTAGCGCAAGCAATTACGAAGGATCCATATAATTTTGATTTTTTGACTTTGCGTGAAAGGTATGACGAAAAGGAACTAAAGAATGCACTTATAGAGAAAGTTAATAATTTTCTTATGGAGTTAGGTACTGGCTTTGCTTATATGGGCAGGGAAGTGAGAATTGAGGTAGGAGATACTGAAAAATTTATAGACATGTTATTTTACAATACGCAAAGGCATTGCTATGTTGTTGTAGAAATAAAGACAGGAAAATTTGATTCTTCTTACGCAGGTCAATTGGGTACTTATGTTGTGGCTGTTAATCATCAAATGAAAACAGAAGCTGATAATCCCACTTTGGGACTTCTGATTTGCAAAGATATGGATAAAGTAGAAGCCCAGTATGCATTAGAATCTACCAGCCAGCCACTTGGTATTTCCAGTTATGAATTATCAAAACTTATACCAGAAGAGTTCAGAGGTAGTATGCCTACCATTGAAGAAATTGAGGCTGAATTAAATGAATAGCTTTTAGTTTTATGCTAGGCATTGGATGAAGAAGCCTTTAAGCAATTTATGGGTGAATAAACTTTCGGTAACAGGAAGATATGATTTTTATTACAGGGAGGAGCGCTACAATGAAAAACAGATGGAAACGGGTATTTGGAATAGCAATTCCACTTGTAATTATAATCGGTGGAATCAGTTATAACAGTTACATCAGAATTCATACTTTTAAACTTTCAGGAAATGAAACAGTAAAGAGTGAGCAAATACAGCCTGCTTTCGGAAAGGTAAAAGTCAATAGTACCGTTGATACAAAGGTTATATTTACAGATGTTGAAAACGAAGAAACGTATGAAATAGGTTATATCACACCAGGGATATCAGAATCGATTCAACTAGAACATGGAAAATGGTATAGGGTAGAAGGAGATGGGGAATTAACTATCAGACCGGTCAATGTTCGTATCATAGATTTATCCAGAGGTGAAAATGAAAAAGGACAATCATATTTTAATGCAAAAGTTTTGGAAGTAAATAAAGAATATATCAATGTTAGGTGTATAGAAACATTTAATAGTGGAATTTCCGTCGATGAGGAATTTTCTGTTACAAAAGATGTGGTATCAGCTAAAGGTACACCTGGATTGAATGTTGGTGATAATATACGTGTTGTATTTAATGGTGATGTAATGGAAAGTGATCCATTGCAGATAGGAACTGTCTATGCAATTTATCTTTTGGATGAAAATAGAGAAGTGATCCCCAACAACTAACAACTTTCGGCAAAACACAGATTTGAAATAATTGGTGGAATGAAAAACATGGAGGGATTCATTATGAGTGAGAAAACAGAGATTACTTTCATGCAGACAAGACTAATCCGGCTTGCTTCAGAAGAGTGGCATTTACCTGTTGAACAGATTATCCACTTGTTTAAAGAAGCTGATGTTCTTGGATATATAGAAAAATGTTACGGGATTTTTCATTGCGAAGGCGATGAAGCTGTACTTGAAGATATTACGGAATTTCTGGAAGGAAAGGGGATAAAGATTAGTGCTTGAGTTAAAAGATGGATTTGTTCTCTATCATGGAAGTTATTGTGAAGTAAAAGCGCCAGATCTTGCCAAATGTGCAAAGAGAAAAGATTTTGGGCAGGGATTTTATTTAACCACATCCAAGGAGCAGGCAGAAAAGTATGAGTAATATATTACTTCTTGAAGATGATCTAAGCCTGATTAACGGGCTTTCTTTTGCTCTCAAAAAGCAGGGATTTGAATTAAATATCGCCAGAACGCTCAAAGAAGCGGAGGAATTGTGGACAGACGGAAAATATGATTTGTTGGTGTTGGACGTATCTCTGCCAGATGGGTCTGGCTTTGAATTTTGCAAAAGAGTTCGACTTACATCAAAGGTGCCAATTATTTTTCTGACGGCTTCGGATGAGGAAACAAGTATTATTATGGGGCTGGATATTGGAGGTGATGACTATATCACAAAACCGTTCAAACTGGGGGTTCTCGTTTCAAGGATTAACGCCTTACTTCGACGTGCAAATTCTTTTCAAGCAGCAGATACAGAATTGCAGTCGAATGGCATCAAGGTTCTTTTGCTGCAAGGACAGGTTTTCAAAAATGGGGAGCTGTTGGATTTGACTGCCGCGGAATACAAGCTACTGTGCTTGTTTATGAGAAACCCAAGCATGGTACTGACAAAGGGACAAATTTTAGATAAGCTATGGGATTGCGACGGGAATTATATCGACAGTAGTACCCTTACGGTCTATATGCGTCGGCTTCGTATGAAGATCGAGGATAATCCAAGCGAACCACAAATGCTCCTGACTGTTCGAGGTATGGGATATAAATGGAATATTATCGGGTGAGGTGCAGAATGAAGATACTGGCAAATAAAGAAATCAAAAATCTATTTCTTTCGCTTTCACTGGTTTTGGGGGTTACATTTCTCTTAGCCGAGGTTTTTCTATGGCTGTCATATCGCCGGCTTTCTCTGTTATTGCTAATCCTTTTTCTATTGGCTGGCGGTGCTGTATGGGCAGTCTGCTTTGTATATTTTAATCGGCAAAATCAGATCATGGAGCAGGCGATATTACACATCAATGCGTATCTTGATGGTGATCGCAATGCCCGTATTGAATGTGACAATGAGGGCGAATTGTACCGACTGTTTCATTCCATCAATTCTTTAGCGGCAGTGTTAAATGCCCATGCAGATAACGAGTTACGAGAGAAAGAGTTTTTGAAAAATACAATCTCCAACATTTCACACCAACTGAAAACACCGCTGGCAGCACTCAATATTTATAACGGACTCCTTCAAGACGAGGATATAGAAGTGTCCTCCGTGAAAGAATTTGCGGGTTTGTCTGAGCAGGAACTTGACCGTATCGAAACACTGGTGCAAAGTCTGCTCAAGATTACAAGATTGGATGCCGGAGCCATTGTCTTGGAAAAGAACGCAGAAAATGTTGCAGATATGATGCGGGATATTGAACTGCATTTTGCATATAGAGCCAGACAGGAAAAGAAAGGAATCATTCTGTCTGGCTCGGATCATCTTTCTCTTTTTTGTGATCGTGATTGGTTGAATGAGGCAATCGACAATATCGTGAAAAATGCGTTTGACCATACAGAAAGTGGTGCAACAATTCGTGTTGCGTGGAAGGAGTTGCCGTCTGGTGTCCAAATTGTGATAACGGATAATGGATGCGGCATCCACCCAGAGGATATACATCACATCTTCAAGCGGTTTTATCGCAGTCGTTTTTCTAAGGACAAGCAAGGGATTGGACTGGGATTACCTTTGGCAAAGGCAATCGTTGAAGCACATAACGGCACCATTGAGGTTGACAGCGAATTAGGTATCGGGACAACTTTCACAATGAATTTTTTGATTCCTACAAAATTGTAGGCTGGCTGTAGGCTTACAGTAAGATTCAGGTGCTATTCTCTCACACATAGGCAGGACAAACAAAGACAGCCTGCCTATATCGCAAAATCATTCAGAAAGAGGTGTTTACACTATGAACTTATTAGAAGTCAAAAATATCAGTAAGACCTATGGCAACGGAGAAACCGCTGTCAAGGCATTAAAGGATGTCAGCTTTTCTGTTCCAAAGGGCGAGTATGTGGCAATCGTCGGGGAATCCGGCTCTGGTAAAAGTACACTGCTGAATATGATCGGTGCTTTGGACACGCCAACATCTGGCAAGGTTCTGATTGACGGCAAGGACATTTTTGCCATGAACGATCGAAAGCTGACCGTTTTCCGCCGGAGGAATATTGGCTTTATCTTTCAGGCGTTTAACCTTATCCCGGAGTTGACGGTGGAACAAAATATTATTTTTCCGCTGTTGTTGGATTATCAAAAGCCGGATAAGAGATATTTGGAGGAACTGCTGACGGTTTTGAATTTGAAAGATCGTCGTAATCATTTACCCAGTCAGCTTTCCGGCGGTCAACAGCAGAGAGTGGCGATTGGCCGCGCATTGATTACCCGTCCTTCTCTGATTATGGCAGACGAGCCAACAGGAAATTTGGACTCACAAAACAGCAGTGAGGTCATAGCATTGCTCAAAGAAACATCGAAAAAATACGAGCAGACCATCATTATGATTACCCACAACCGCAGTATTGCGCAAACGGCAGACCGGGTATTACAGGTATCGGATGGTACTTTGACTGATTTTGGGAGGTGCCGTGAATGAAAAGCTATCTTAGTCTTATTCCCATCTCCGCTAAAGTTCACCGCCGACAAAATCGTATGACGCTGCTTTGCATTGTATTTGCTGTGTTTATGGTAACAGCAGTATTCAGTATGGCAGAAATGGGTTTTCGGATGGAACAGACCCGATTGGTTGGTAAGCATGGAAGTTTCTCTATTGGAGACTTGCTCGGCAGTTCCATGGGGCAAACCCTTCTTTCTGTTGCGGTTGTTCTGTTCCTGCTGATTTTGATTGCAGGCGTTTTGATGATTTCCAGCAGCATGAACAGCAGCGTTGCACAGAGAACCCGATTTTTCGGAATGATGCGCTGCATTGGTATGAGTAAGCAGCAGACCATCCGCTTTGTCCGTTTAGAGGCATTGAACTGGTGCAAAACAGCTATCCCTATCGGTCTTGTTTTAGGGGTTGTTACTACATGGGGACTTTGCGCGGCACTGCGTTTTGCAGTCAAAGAAGAATTTTCTGATATTCCTCTCTTTGGCATTAGTATTTTTGGCATTGCTTGCGGTATCTTTGTGGGACTGATTACTGTACTGATTGCCGCAAATGCTCCGGCAAAACATGCTGCAAAGGTATCTCCTATCACAGCGGTGTCTGGAAATGCAGGCCACGAAAAAACAATGCGCCATTCGCCGTATGTAGGCTTCGGAAAAATTGAATCCCTTCTTGGTGTCAGCCATGCAATCTCCGGGAAGAAAAATTTATTCCTGATGACAGGTTCTTTTGCACTTAGCATCATACTGTTTTTGAGCTTTTCTATTATGGTCGATTTTGTGGATTACCTGATTCCTCAGTCGTCTGCCACATCAGATATAGATATTGCAAGTGCTGACGGTAATACGATTCCTTGGGAACTGCTTACAACCATCCGCGAAATGGATGGAGTGAAGGAAGTTTACGGGCGTCGTAGTGTATTTGATGTTTCTGCCAAACTAAACGACGACACCAACTTTTCTGGCACAGTCGATTTGATTTCTTATGACGATTTTGATTTACAATGTCTGAAAAAAGACAGTGCTTTGAAAAGAGGGAGTGATCTGTCCAAAGTTTTTGGGGACAGCAATTTTGTTTTGGCAACATCCGATCAGGACAGCAAATGGAAAATCGGTGACACTGTTCAGATTGGGGATGAAACCCTTACCATAGCCGGACTGTTAAAAAACGACCCATTTAGTGAGAATGGATTGACAAATGGAAAGCTCACATTGATTACCTCTGATGAAACATTTGTCCGTTTGACAGGAGAGGAAGGTTATTCTCTTGTGCTGATACAAACAACGGGAGATGTTACGGACGAAAATGTTCAGGCAATCCAGAATTCCGTAGATCAAACATATAGCTTTCGAGATAAACGCGACGAGCGCACTACGGGAACTTATATGGCTTTTGTTTTCTGTGTTTATGCGTTTTTGGCAATTATTGCACTGGTAACGGTAATGAACATTGTCAATAGCATTTCCATGAGTGTGTCTGCCAGAATGAAGCAATATGGAGCTATGCGGGCAGTAGGAATGGATGAACGGCAAATGACGAAAATGATTGCTTGTGAAGCATTCACCTATGCTGTTTTGGGGTGCGTTGTTGGTTGTGCTATTGGCTTGCCGCTTAGCAAAGTGCTGTATGATTTCCTTATTGCAGGGCATTTTCCATCTGCTGTGTGGCAGTTCCCAATTATCTCTTTGGGCGTTATTCTTCTGTTTGTCTCGATTGCGGCAATCGCAGCTGTATATGCTCCGGCAAAACGAATTCGCAATATGTCGATTACTGCAACCATCAATGAATTATAGTTTCATATGTTAATCTGCCGGACGACGGCAAAAGAAAAAAAGCCGTCGTACAGCAGACATATTTTCACGCGCCTTATGAAACGGCGGTTTTGATTTTCAGAGGCGCCGTGATACCGTATCTTATCCCTACTTATAAAGCGTTGCAGAAGTCCCAAAATGCCAGCAAAATAAGAAAAACAGAGGATGTTCAGACACCCTCCGTTTCTTCATTCGGCTTTTCAATTTTTAAGGCCCCGTCAATGGCGCCTTCCACGATAGGCAAATACTGTTCCGGGTAGAGTTTCAACTTCTGTCCGACCCGCTGGCGCAGCTCGCTTTCCTCTCGCATGACCTCTGGATTGAAATATCTCTCCATCGGCAGGCCGCAGATTTTTACAAGCTGTATGATGACCGGCAGGCTGGGGATCGTGCCCTCGTTTTCAATGTTGGCAAGATACCTGGTATCAATATTCACCTTTTCGGCTAAATCTTTTCGTGCAAGGTTCTTCGCCTTCCGTGCTTCTTTTACATCCGCACCGAAGGTTTCAAAGCCAGGGCAATCTTCGATTTTTGCCATATTGCATCACCCACATACATTCTATATTTCATAGTCTGCCTGTGGAATGTTGCGATATGTGCTTGTTCTAAACTTTATATTTCATATTACCGATTGAGCAATGTATCCTAACTTAATAGCTTTTGTTATCATCTCAACGGTAGAGCTAACTTGCAATTTTCCAAAAATATGTTGCAAATGATTTGATACTGTTCGTTCACTAATAAAAAGCTGTTCAGCGATTTCGCGGCGCCTGACGCCTGATGCAACCAATTCGAGAACTTTTCTCTCCCCGTCTGTCAGCTCTTCTATAAATACTTCTTCCCGTGGGAAGTGTGTTGCCCCATCTTTGATGGTCAATAAAATGTGCAATAACTCATCTGGTTCTACATCCTTACTGATAAACCCTCTTGCACCGATCCTCTTTGCTTCTTTGCGATAAACAGGAAGATTATAGCCAGAGAGAATGACTATTTTTTGATCTGGAAAACGCTCCAACAAATGTTGTGTGAGCATTAAACCGTCCTCGTCTGCCAGTCCTCCTAAGTTAATGTCAATCAGTAAAATATCTGGTAGTTCTGTGGCAATCTGTTTTTCCAAATCTTGAATATCCTTTGTACTGGAAAATTGCTCAATCTCTGGATTATCACACAGGGCAATCGAAAGACTCTTGGCAAAAAGTATATGGTCATCGACCAACAAAATTTTCATACGAATCACCTCCGTTCATAGGCATAGAAATGACAACTGCCGTTCCGCCACCAGTAGCGGGTTGGATGTTCATAGTGCCATCTAATAAACTGACCTGTTCCCCAATAGAAGCAAGCCCCTGATGTGAACCTGACTTATAAGTGAACGGTTTGAACCCTATACCATTATCCGTCACCTTTAGGGTAATGCGTCCGTCCTCCTGTATCAGCAGAACATCGATTGTCGTCGCGGAGGAATGTTTTAACGCATTTGTCACCAGTTCTTTTATCATTCGATAGATGAGTACATTATATGGCTCTACAAGAAATACATCTTTATCGCAGTCCAAACAAATATTTGCAGAATGGTTTTCTTCCATTGAATCAAGCAGATTTTGAATATTCTCCTTTAAGGTCAGACTTTTTACCAGATTTGGATGATAAGTCTGCATTTGAAAACGGATGGAAGCATTTAATTCTGTCAACGTATCGAGAAGTAACCTCCTTATCTCTGGCTGCTCTGCTTTACATAACATGTTTTTGATGGAAAGCAGGTTTTGCAAAATATTATCGTGCAAATAGTTGGAAAAATCTTTTTTTAAGTTTTCTTCCCGTTTAATCTGTTCCAGTGAATAGGCGTAAAAGTGCTGACGATCCGTGGGGTTATTATAGTCGGTCGGCTGTCTGCAAATCCGCACATACAAAAGGATATTGTAAACCTGTGCCAGCAGAACCACTATGTAAACACTCATCAAAATTGCCATAAGTGGGATTTGAAAAAGATATGCCATTCCAACAAGTCCAACCAATCCGACAAAAACCAGAGCAACGATATATCCCCCTGACAGCGTTAAAAATTGTACCTGCTGTGGATGGTATTGGAACACGATACTATGAATACATACAAATGCCAGCATAACGGGGATGTAGCTCCCCATGCTTGCCATATATTCCGCTTCCCTGTGAAAAACGAAAAGGTATATTACAAATGGAATTACTACAAGAGCCAGTGGAAAAAGCAGACGTTTCCTTTGACTTTTCAGCACAAAGACAATTCGTTTTCTCTGTATGATACCAACGACAGCAAGAGCCAGTGTCGAGATAAAAAATTGCAGTTGGTAGGCTGTGAAAAAAGCCCTGTCTGAAAAGAAGAAGCAAATAATTGCTGTTACGCAGGAAATTTTCAAAAAAGCAAGCAGCGCTTTTTGCCCCCGATAGGCGGAACTCTGAAATAAACATGTCTGTATGAAATATGCTGACTGATAAAAACAGACAGGCAACAACAGCATGGAAACCGCTTTGGATATTGGCCGGAAATCAAACAGGTACAATAAGAATTGCCAGCCCAGCAACAATAACAATAAGGAAAAGTGGTTCAGAACCTTATTACATTTTACATTCTTATATGAGATATACGCCGCGTCAAAAAACAAGAGCGACAAAGATAGAAAATGAACAAGGTAATTGCTTTCTATATAATGTCCGTTGTACGCTATAAAGCCGAGATAAATGATCACGGCAAATTGATTCAACACACAAATAATCTGTCTTGAGAAATATGTGCTTTTCGTATTTTCCACCCCCATTTCTTTTCTAATATTGTACTGTCCTTTCCCAATGAGTTCAAGGTTACTATTCTAAAATATTTTTGAATAAACCAACGGCTGACACTGATGAAGGTGCCAGCCGCCGCTTTATATCAAGGCAATTTTATAGCAGGAACGTTTTGTTAGCTGGTAATAGATAGCATAGATAATGGAGAAGATCGCCACCGCCAAAAGGATCGGGGCAACAACGGCACTGTTCCGTCCGAGTAGATCGTCCATCAGTGCAGACTTATAACAAATCATCGCAAAAATGCTGTGCAGCGATCCAATAACATAGGGAATACCGTAATAAATCTGTATCTGCCGACGCACACATTTTTTAATCATTGTGTGACTATATCCCATTTTCAGCATGATTTCATAGTCCGGTTTGTCATAGGTTACGGACGAAATATTTTGAAAGTAAAGAATACTACACGTAGTAATTAAGAAAATAATCGTAGTAAAACAAATTAGCAAAAAAGTGGAACTTGCATCGCGGACAAAGGTACTTTCTCTTTGCCATGCGCTTGCCAGATAAATGTTGTCCGGCATAGACGCTTTCAAAGCTGTGTAGGCAGTTTCATTAGAGCGCATTTTTTCACCATTAATACTGATAACCGAAACTCTATCTATGGTACTGTCACGCATTTTTTGATAAAGGTTATCCGACAAAATCAGCGTTCCAACACTGTTTGAAAAGCCAATAGGACTATCAATGCTTGTCTGTTTTACTGTTACATCGGTTATTCCTGTTCCAAAGTCCAGACGATACGAGGCTCCCATGTCAGAATGTTCATGGTCTGGATAGTATTTGATTAAAATGCAATCCGTATCTGATAATTCTGGAATATCCGTTTTCTTTCCCTGCTGAGAAAGCAGGGTGGCATAGTCTGTCCGGCTGATACATTCAAATCCGGGAATACGCCCCTTATCTTCACTGATACTGTATTCTGTCGGCAGACGATCAGAAGTTGCTTTTACTTTGAAAATAATCGTTTCATAAACTTCGTATTCCTGTTCGTCGCAAGCCTCCTGTAAAGCCTGCAAAGAGATTTCCTTTTCCTGCTCATTTGTCACTCGGTATTCAATGGCAGAGGGGATAATGCGCCGGAAAGATTGGTATGGATACCACATAGAAAGAACCGTCGAGCCAAAGACCGCCAGCGTCCCCGCTGTCAGCAGGATCAGCAGAATCAGTGATTTCGCATTAGAACGGATGCGGTGCATAAACTTTGGCACTACAATAATGGTATCTTCATGGTAAAGTCTGCTTTTTTTCTGCCGGATTTTCTGACAGACATAGGGTAGGAATGAGTACATAAACAGAATCGTTCCTGCCACAACACAAAGAAGTGTCAGCATGGCAATAGGAGAAAATCCAATGGTATTCCACAATGACTGCTTTCCCCGCATAATGTCCAATGCAAGGCCGTACCCTGCGCTGAGAAATCCGACACCCAATATCGCTGTTATTGCATGGTGATGGATCGGTTTTTCCGTTTTCTTTTCCAGTCGCACCAAATCAAGCAGGGTAGATTTTCGGAGCAGACTTGCGTTAGAAAGTGTAAGTGTAATCAGCACGACGATTACAAAGGAAAGGATTGCCTTTACTGCTGCCGGGTAAATTAGAGGGATTGCGCTTTGATCTACGGATATTCCCAAAAGGGTCACAATCCCGGCGATTACGATTTTGTGGAGAATACTGCCAGTCAGAATCCCAAGAATCATACCGCCAAAGCAGATCATTACATTTTCAAAGATCAGTAATTTCAATATAGTTGATTTTCGATACCCAAGTAGCGAATAAATCCCTAATTCTCTCATACGTCGCCGCATAAAAAAACTATTGGAATAGAACATATAAAAAATGACAAATGCCATGATGAATACTGCTACTGTCCGGCACATGGTTTCCACTCTGCCATCCGAAGATATTTTTTCCATGATGATCTGGTTCATGGAAAATGAAGTAAAGCAGAAGTAAATCATCAAGACAAAAGAAACGGAAAAAAGGTACAGGGAATAAAACGAAAAGTTCCGTTTCAGATTTTTTAAGGCGATTGCGGATAATTTCATGTTGCCCCCCCCTTAACGCTTTTCGTCCTGTCTGGCGGCTTCTTGCATGATTTCCTCATAGAATTCACGGCGTTCCCTGTTACACCGTTTCAATTCGGAAATGATATGCCCGTCCTTAAAGTACAAAATGCGATCTGTATAGCTTGCCGCATACGGGTCATGTGTTACCATTAAAATTGTTGTTCCTAAAGCCTGATTGACTTCTGAGAGGGCAAAGAGCAGTTCCGTTGCTGAACCGCTGTCCAATGCCCCGGTGGGTTCGTCTGCAAAAATTAACAGCGGGCGTTTTACCATTGCACGAGCCGCCGCTACACGTTGCCGTTGACCGCCAGACAATTCACTGGGATATTTTTTCAGTTGTGAAGCAATTCCGAACAGTTCCGCAAGCTCCATCACTTTTTTATCAATCGTCTTTGCGCTTTCATGGAGCAAAGTCAAGGGAACTGCAATATTTTCCTGCACAGTCAGACTGTCCAACAAAAAATACTCTTGAAAGATAAAGCCGAGATTATTCTTACGAAAATCGGCTGCCTGTGTTTGACTAAGCTCTTGAATTTTTTTCCCTCCCATGCGGATGCTGCCGCTTGTAGGAATATCAATAGTGGATAGCACATTCAAAAGCGTTGTTTTACCGGAGCCGGAAGCTCCCATAATACCGAGAAATTCACCCTGCATTACTTCAAAAGAAACATGATCCAGTCCTGGTTTCGGCTGGTTTGGATAGATTTTGGTGATGTCTTTTACTTCTAATAGTGTACTCATTATTGATCGCTCCTTTCAATGTACACAAGCAGTATATCGAACACAGTAAAAAAGTGCATGAGTAAATCACGCAGAAAACATGCGTGATTTACTCATGCTGGATTTGTCGTTCCTTGATATGATATTCATAAAATAGAAAAAGTCATATCTGTCGGACAGCGACAAAAGAAAAAGCCGTCGCAGAGCAGACACATTTTCACGCGCCTATGAAACGGCAGTTTTGATTTTCAGAGCCGCCGTTTCTTTGCGTCTACACAAACCAATGACGACTTGCAGGGACACGGTAGCCGATTGGAGGTTATTCTGCCGTGTCTCGTTTGCTTTTTCGAAGCTCACATGATCTACATCAGTTAAAAAAAGCCTTGCCCCTCCTCCGGGCAAGTATAACATTGCATCGGCATTATCGTTCCATGTAATTCAGTATAATAATGGCTGTTCTTGGCGCGCCAGTTTTCCCTCACGGAAATCTGGCGTTTTTTGTTGCCATTTTTTCGGAGATGACCCCAAGGCAGATCAATTATCTGTGTGCCAGTGGGCGTATCCCCGGTGCTGTGAAGATGGCTACCATTTGGCTGATTCCCAAGGATGCAGAGAAACCGGCAGACCGCCGTTTCAAAAATACAAAAAAATAATTCTCTTGTGAGGTTTCTGTGACATTTGGATGCTACACTAAAAAGGAAGGAGTGTGATACAATGCGAATTTTAGTAGTCGAGGATGACCGACTTTTGAATAATACTTTGTGCTATAACCTGGAAGCTGCGGGCTATGTTGTGGACTCTGCCCTGACAAAATCAGCAGCCAGTGATTTTCTGACCAAGCAGGACTATGACCTGATCGTGCTGGATGTAAACCTGCCGGATGGGAACGGCTTTGATTTCTGCCGTGAGGTAAAAGAACGCCGGCCGGATACGGCGGTAATCTTCCTGACCGCAAATGATATGGAGAGCGATATGCTCAAAGGCTATGAGCTGGGCGCAGAGGACTATGTGACCAAGCCATTTCCTATGAGCGTCTTTCAAAAAAAGCTGTCCGTAGTGCTGGGGCGGCTGGCGAAACAGTCTGGCGGCGGTGATAGCTATGAGGACGGTGCGCTGTCCATCAATTTCTCGGAGATGACGGCTTCCCTGTCCGGTAAGGCGCTGGTGTTCACTCCGCTGGAATACCGGCTGTTGAAAATCCTGACCAAAAATCCGCAGAATGTTTTGACAAGGCAGGTGTTGCTTGAAAAGCTGTGGGATGCCGATGGGAACTTTGTGGATGAACACGCCCTGACCGCGGCTATCAGCCGGGTGCGGAATAAAATTGAAACGGATGGACGCCAGTACATCAAGACGGTGTACGGCATGGGCTATATGTGGATCGGAGGGGCGCTCAAATGAATATGCGAAAACTCTCCATCAATAAAGCCTGCGTTCTTTTGGGAACGCTTTTGCTGCTGGCAGTGGGCGCAGTCTGCACCACTGTTTATCTACTGACCCGGAATATAATCGCTGTCCGGTGTGTGTTCCTGTTCAGCCTCTTTGTGCTGCTCTGCGTCATCTTCTTTGTGGCGCTGATCCGCTGGAAGCTGGTTCAGTTCTCCGATGCCTTTTGTGGTCAGATGGATGATATGCTCTCCGAAAATATGCAGCCGAAGCAGACGACCTGCGAAGAAAGCCTGTTCTATAAAATCAACTATCGGCTGGGGCGGCTATATGAAGTCATGCAGGAAAATAAAAACAGCATCGCAAAGGAACGGACTGACCTGCAAGAGCTGATCTCTGACATCTCCCATCAGGTCAAGACCCCGATTGCCAACTTGAAAATGATCAACAACACGCTGCTTGAAAATGAGGTTCCTCCGCAGAAGCAAAAGGAATTTCTGACAGCCCAGGCCAGCCAGCTTGATAAGCTGGACTTCCTCATGCAAGCCATGATTAAAACCTCCCGCCTGGAAACGGGAGTCATTTCGCTGGAGCAGAGACAGCAGCCGATTTACGATACCCTTGCCGCTGCCCTGGGCGGGATTTTGCTCAATGCCGAAAAGAAAAAGATAGATGTGCAGGTGGAATGCCCGGAGCATTTGGATGCACGCCATGATAGAAAATGGACAAGCGAAGCCCTGTTCAACATTCTGGATAATGCTGTGAAATACACCCCGGCAGGCGGGCAGATCCGTGTGTCGGTGGAAGGCTGGGAAATGTATGTGAAGATCGACATTGCCGATACCGGCATCGGCATTTCAGAGCAGCACCAGGGGACGATTTTCAAGCGGTTTTATCGGGAAGATGCGGTGCATGATGTGGACGGTATTGGAATCGGTCTGTATCTGGCCCGTGAGATTGTGACCTTGCAGGGCGGTTATATCCGGGTAGCGTCTGAGGTTGGGAAAGGCTCAACCTTTTCTGTTTTCCTGCTCCGAAAGTAGAGTAAGCACACCCCGAAAATTGAAATGTCACAGGTTCGTGACATTTGGGGCTGAATTTAGCGGAAATTTTTTGTGGCTCGTGACATTTCTGTGAGGTTTGGTCGTTACAATGGGTTTATCAAAAAGAAAGGATGGTGTTCTCTATGAGCATTTTGCAAACGACTGAACTGAAAAAATATTATGGCGCAGAGCCGAACATTACCAGAGCCTTGGATGGTGTGAGCCTCTCTATTGAAAAAGGAGAATTTGTAGCTATCGTAGGAACCTCCGGCAGTGGTAAATCCACGCTGCTGAACATGATCGGCGGATTGGATGTGCCCACCTCCGGCCAGGTGGTCGTGGATGGCAAGGAGCTGTCCGAACTCAAAGACGAGGAACTGACCGTTTTCCGCAGAAGAAAGATCGGCTTTATCTTCCAGAACTACAATCTGGTGCCGGTGCTGAATGTCTTTGAAAATATTGTGTTGCCTGTGGAGCTGGACGGAAACAAGGTAGACAAGAAGTTTATGAACGAAGTAGTGCAGATGCTGGGGCTTGAGGATAAGCTGAACAATATGCCCAATAACCTCTCCGGCGGCCAGCAGCAGCGCGTAGCCATTGCCCGCGCCTTGGTGTCAAAGCCCGCTATTGTCTTAGCTGATGAACCCACCGGCAACCTGGACAGCAAGACCAGCAGCGATGTGCTGAGCCTGCTGAAAGTTACCAGCACAAAATTCCACCAGACCCTCGTAATGATTACCCATAATAATGAGATCGCTCAGCTTGCCGACCGCATTATTCGGATCGAGGATGGTAAGATTGTGCAGTAAGGGGGTGGGACTATGAATGATATTTTATTTGGCAACAATAATTCCAAAGTAATTACCAAGCTATCCAAACGCTATTTCAAGAAGAATAAGGTACGCAATCTGGCTGCGCTGCTGGCAATTATCCTGACTGCTTTCCTGTTTACCTCTATCACTTCCCTGGCGTTCAATATGGCGTCCTCCATCCAACTCTCTCTGCAAATGCAGAAAGGCAGCAAGGCGGATGGCACTTTGGGGTATATGACGGAGGAACAATACGAGCAGCTTGTAAACAGCGATTTTGTGGACCAGGCAGGACACCGGCGTATCATTGGCTATGCAAGCAACACTTCCAGCCATTCCATTGAAATCAATTATGAAGATAGTGTGCAGCAGGAACTGACCTTCTGTGTGCCTACCCACGGAGCTGCACCGGAGAAAGCGAATGAGATCGCCACTACGGATTTGGCGCTGAAGGCGCTGGGTGTAGAACCTGAGATCGGCGCAGAGGTTCCGTTAGAATTTGAACTGCGGGGGAAAACTTATCATTACGATATGGTGCTTTCCGGCTGGTGGGAAGCAAGCAATGACTCTGTGAGCGTTGCGACTGTTTCAGAGCAGTTTATAAAAGAAAATCCCGATGTGGTTCAGAACACTTATGCGGTAGACCATGTAATGTCCGGCGTTACTTTTTCCGATGTCGTGCTGAAGAATAAAGCAAATGTTCAGCAGCAGTTGAATGAGTTCGCTTACTCCATTGGCGGCAATCCAGAGGATATGGGCGCAGACAATTTCATTCTCGCCTCCGAAAATCAAATGTCCCAGGGATTGACTTCATCAGAGTCCATCGTGCCTGCTGTTGTATTTATCCTGATGTTTGTCGTGTGCGGATACCTGCTGATCTACAATATCTTTGATATTTCCGTGATGCAGGATGTTCGTCAATACGGTCTGCTGCGGACGATTGGAACTTCCACACGGCAGATCAAGAGCATTGTGAACCGTCAGGCGGTCTGGCTCACGCTGATCGGACTGCCTATTGGTCTGATTGCCGGTTTCTTTGCCGGTTGGGTGCTGCTTCCTATCGTGACAGAGATCATTAACCTTGAATACTCTATGGTGGGTACATCCGTATCGACCTCGCCCCTGATCTTTGTTATCGCCGCTCTCTTTACAATTTTGACCGTGCTTATCAGCACCCGGAAGCCTGCAAAAAAGGCGGCAAAGATTTCTCCTCTGGAGGCGATCCGCTACACCGAGCAGAACGCCTATAAAAAGAGCAGTGCCAAGCGTACCAATAGAGTAAAGCTGTCCCGCATGGCCTTTTCCAACCTGGGGCGCAATCGTCGGCGTTCAGCGTTTATCATTATTTCCCTGCTTCTGTGCATCGTCCTGTTTAACTCTATCATCATTGTGACGCAAAGCCTTGATGAAGAAAAGTGGGTAAACCGTGTTACCAGAACAGATTTTAATGTCTATAACTCCGCCGCATTTAATGTAATGGAGGGCGTTCAGCACCATGAAGATACGCTCTCACAACAGGCAGTGGATCTGATTGCCGGACAGCCCGGAGTTGAGGATGAACGCTATCTTTACCGAAATACAAAAGACGATAGAAATGTGCTGGTTGACTATGGGTTTGGAGATTTAAGCGGTATAGAGCTATTCCATGAGGAAGAAGGCGTTGTAAATCAAAGCTATCAGGGATATAGCCTGTACACAAGTTCTGATACCGAAAGGCGCTATTTTGGTAATGTGATGGGAGCCTCCGAGAATTTCTGGGCGGATATGCGTATTTTTGAAGGCGAAAAAGATGCCGAAACCCTAACGCAGAAAATGGCTACCGGAGAATATGTCATTATTGGCTGCCCCATCGACAAATTGACAGAGGAACCAAATAACACTCCGCTGACCGATCAGTTACAGGTTGGGGAGAGCATTTCCTTCTACAAAGATGGGGAACTGGTCAAAACCAGCACCATCCTTGCAAAAGCGGTTCTCGTGGGAACAGAAACCGAAACGCCGACAGGTACCACCGCCCAGGCGCACATCGCCGGTGATGCTCCTTTTGTATATCTGCCGGACACTGTATTTAAGGAAATCTATGACGCTCCCACGCTTCTGACTTATGGATTCAATGTGGAGGAAGCCTTGCAGCCGCAGATGGAAGAATTTTTGAGTAGCTATGTGAGTGAAAATACTTCGGTTGCCTATACTTCCGCCAAGCTGTTGAAAGAGCAGCTTGATTCGGTCCGCAGCATGATCCTGGTTATCGGCGGTCTGATTGGCTGCATCATGGCCTTTGCGGGACTGATCAACTTTACCAACATGATTATTACCAACATCATCACCCGCCGCCATGAGTTTGCTACCATGCAAAGCATCGGTATGACCGGCAAGCAGCTTCGCCGTCTGATGGTCTATGAGGGCATCTATTATGCCGCAGGTGCGGACATTATCGGTGGAGCAGTCGCAGCAATCTTGGCTGTCACAGTGCTAAAGAGCGCATTGAATGGCCCTTCCATGTGGTTCTTTACTCTGAATATTACATTGGTTCCTGTTCTGGTCATTGGTGTGCTTTATCTGCTGCTGGCTGCGGTTATTCCGCTGATCGTTCTCCACTTCTTTAACAAGGGAACTGTGGTGGAGCGGCTGAGGACTTCGGAGTAACGGCAGAGATTGCTACAATAAATAATCATAAACCTATTGAAAGCCGGGAGGAGGCATTTCCTCTCGGCTTTCCTCAAAAAATTTGAAATCTCACAGATTGGTGAGATTTCAGCTTGTTATTTTGTCGAAATGGCG
>NZ_JBWJVP010000268.1:0-9861 GCF_056339915.1 Blautia sp. ZXY-1-B12
TTTTGAAAGTATGTATAATATACTTTGTAGGGGATTGGTCAAATGGTATGATAGGGGTCTCCAAAACCTTTGGTGGGAGTTCGATTCTCTCATCCCCTGCTCGAAACCTTTGAAAATGAAGGCTTTTGCGCGTCTTCGTCTTCACGGGTAATCACAAGAGTAATCAAAGAAATATCATATGAGTCTATTAAACTAGATTCTATGATATTTTTTTATTTGCCAAAAACAGAGCTGTCAAGAATTTTAATCTTTATAAGAAGGAAGAAAATACTTGACAGCTCGTACACTGATTATTTCTCATAATAAATAGAAAGGGCTTGACGGATTAATCCATCAAGTCCTCTTGACTACTACTCATATTTTTTGATCTGAAAAACACATCTTATTTTTTCAAAATAATCTGAATTGGAACTATTTTATGAAAGCGCTATAAAATAGAAGTTGTATTAACTGCAATTAAGCCTTATACTAAAGCTATCTTCAGAATACAAAAGTGCAGAAGTAAGACACTGGCGTATATTATGCCGGACTCTTTTCTGCAAAATTAAAGGAGTAATCCTATGCAGACATCTAAAGATTTTTTACATATTTTTCTTGATATGGGTGACGCATTGTTAAACAGCGGTGCAGAGATTTTTCGGGTGGAGGATACGCTGAACCGAATGGGTTATGCCTGTGGTGCTGCGCAGATGAATGTTTTTGTGATCACATCCAGTATCGTTATTACCATGGAATTTCCGGGAGAAGGAGCGCGGACACAGACCCGACGGATCAGGGAGTGCGGAGGAAATGATTTTACCAAACTGGAGCAGTTGAATGATCTGAGCCGTCGTTTTTGTAATCATCCTGTTCCGGCAGCAGAGCTTCGGAAGGAATTTGATAAAATTAATATAAATAAAACAAAACCGCTATGGAAACTTCTTGGAAGCCTTCTGGCTGCATGCAGTTTTGCTTTTTTTTATGGTGGAAGTATTCCGGATGCTGTTGCAGCAGGGCTTGGGGCTGTTCTGATCTGGGGATTACAGCAATATCTTCGTCCGGTATGCATGAATGAAGTGACTTTTCAGTTTGTGGCGTCTTTTTTTACAGGCTGTGCAATCTGTGGATTAACCTTGCTGTGCCCATTCCTTCGCATGGATAAGATTATGATCGGTGACATTATGCTTTTGATTCCGGGGTTGATGTCGACAAATGCAATCAGGGATGTACTTATTGGTGATACACTCTCTGGAATCATCCGTCTGATTGCTGCTTTACTACTTGCTGCGGCACTGGCACTTGGATTTATGGGGGCAATTATTTTATTTGGGAGGTTTGGACTTTGACTGCAGCAATCATGATACAATTAATTACCGGAGCCATTGGCTCTGTAGGATTTGGAATTCTTTTTCATATAAAAAAGAAATATTTGCCTCTGGCAGCAGTTGGCGGCTTCCTTAGCTGGCTGGTGTTCCTTCTGGGAAAAGAATTCTGGGGAAATGTTTTTCTTCCGACTCTGATGGCTGGCTTTGTTACAGATGTGTATGCAGAAATTCTTGCAAGAATCTGTAAAGAAACATCTACATCTTTTTTTGTTACTTCCGTAATCCCTCTGATTCCCGGAAGTACTCTTTATTATTGTATGAACAGCATTGTGGAAGGAAATACTGTTCGAGCATTGGAATATGGACGGGATACGTTTCTTTTTGCTTTTGGAATTGCAGCAGGAATGAGTATTGCGTGGTCGATCTGTTATTTTCTGAGAACTGTAAGGAAAAAGTAGAACTGACCTGGCAAGAAAGAAATTCCCGATGAAATGACACACACCCGTTTTCGACAGTTGATGAAAAATAAAATGGCAGAATCTCTTGACTTTATTGGGGGGTCTGCCGTTTTTGTATGGTTAAAATGAAAAAGTACATTAATGATATTCGAAAGACATGCAAATCTGAATATGGAAACAGACATTTCTGGTGTCGTGGATATTATGTAGATACGGTATGGAAAAATGCAAAAAAAATACAGGAATAATGAGTCATTAGACTCCAATGCCGGTAATAGACCCTTATAGGGTCAAAGCAAACCACCGACTTAGCCGGTGGTCGTGATTACCGAATCAAGCAAGTAGCGAAGCGGATGATTTTATCCGCTTGACCATATTATATATGCTGTGACGCAAATAGCAAGGCTAAGTTACTGTTCACTCCGTTCACAGTAACTTAGCCAAAATTCATTCCAGATTGCCTGCGGCAATGGAATTTTGGCTTGTATGTCTCGGGATTTTGGCATATTCATGCCAAAACACCTTGCGGGATAGTGGTGTGTGAACAGTAACAGGCGAACTATAAACTGAGAAAATAAAAAAGTTGACAATTAACCTTCTGTGCTTTAAAATAGTAAACCATAAAATATATGGAGGTTTACAAATGACTAAAACAAAAAGCATGATCTATTGCGGTCTTTTTACGGCGTTGATTGCAGCAGGTGCGTTTATTAAAATCCCTGTACCTGTAGTTCCCTTTACACTGCAGTACCTGTTCACTATGCTTGCCGGATTGTTTCTGGGATCCAGAAGGGGTATGATTTCTGTGGTTGCCTATATGCTGTTGGGACTGGCAGGACTTCCGATCTTTTCGGAGGGCGGTGGGATCTGGTATATTTTCAAGCCAAGCTTCGGTTATATTATAGGGTTCTGCCTGGGAACATACGTGACCGGACTTATTGCAGAGCGTCTTAAGCAGAAGACAGTTTTTCACTATTTACTTGCGAATTTGGCAGGTCTGATGATCGTCTATGCCTGTGGAATGGTTTATTACTATGTGATCTGTAATTATGTGATCGATACACCGATTGGAATCTGGCCGCTGATTCTTTATTGTTTTCTTCTTGCAGTACCTGGTGACATTGCATTAAGTGTTCTGGGAGCTGTTATTGCAAAGCGTGTCAGACCGGTAGTACTTCAATATCTTTTTGATTCAAAATCAAATGTCAGACTGGAAACGGAGGAGCTTGCAAAATGAATCCACTTATTTTAGCACAGGAAATTATTGATGGACGCAGAATCACAAGGAAAGATGATCTTTCTTTCTTTCTCACCTGTGATTTAGATGAGTTATGTGAAGGAGCAGACCGTATCCGCGAAGCATATATCGGTGATAAGGTAGATCTCTGTTCCATTATCAATGGCCGCAGCGGCAGGTGTCCGGAGAACTGCAAATATTGTGCTCAGTCAGTACACCACCATACTTCCTGTGAAATCTATGATTTTCTTCCCGAGGAAAAGATTCTGGAAGCATGTAAAATGAATGAAGAGGAGGGCGTTGACCGTTTTTCCATTGTCACTGCAGGAAAGGCTCTGACCGGAAAAGAATTTGATCAGGCGATTCATGCCTATGAAACCATGTATAAGGAATGCAATATCGATCTCTGTGCTTCCATGGGATTTCTTTCTTCCGAACAGCTGCATCGTCTTCATGAAGCCGGAGTAACCAGTTACCATCATAATATTGAGACTTCGCGGAGAAATTTTCCTAATATATGTACGACACATACATACGATATGAAGATTGAAACTCTGAAAAAGGTAAAGGCAGAAGGAATGTGTGCATGTTCCGGTGGCATCATAGGAATGGGAGAGACCTGGGAGGATCGCCTGGATATGGCAGTCAGCCTTGCAGAGCTGGGTATTGACTCCATTCCGATCAATGCATTGATGCCCATTCCGGGAACACCTTTGGAACATCTTGATCAGCTTTCAGAGCAGGATATCCTCCGGACAATTGCCTTCTTTCGTTATATTAATCCTGAGGCTAATATTCGTCTTGCTGCCGGACGGGCACTTCTTACCAATGACGGGGAAACCGCTTTTAAATCCGGTGCCTCCGCTACAATAACAGGGAATATGCTGACTACTGTTGCCTGCGCAACCATCCGCAGCGACCGAAAAATGCTCTCTGATATGGGCAGAAATGTAACACCAGAATATTGGAAGGAAGTGGAAGAATCATGAGTAAAGCGGTATTTATTACAGGAACAGGAACAGACATGGGCAAAACCTATCTCTCAGGACTGATCGTAAAAAAACTGGCACAGGCAGGAAAAAATCCGGCTTATTACAAAGCTGCAATGAGTGGAAATGACCGGCGTGCAGACGGAAGTCTAATCCCGGGCGATGCACTTTTTGTTAAAGAGATGTCTGGTATTTCCCAGTCTCTGGATGATATGTGTCCCTATGTATATGAAAATGCCTGGTCTCCTCATCTTGCTTCAAGAGTTGAGGGTAATCCGGTGGATCTTGATGTTGTGCGAAGAGGATTTTTGAAGGCAGCAAATGATTATGAATATATTACCATGGAAGGAAGTGGCGGTATCCTCTGTCCGCTCTGTTTTGATGAACGCAAAATCCAGCTTGAAGATGTGATAAGAGAGTTTGAGCTTTCCAGTATTCTGGTGGCAGATGCAGGGCTTGGTACAATAAACAGTGTTGTATTGACTGCTGAGTATATGAAAGCCCATTCCCTTCCAATCAAAGGTATTATTTTTAACCATTACCATCCCGGAAATATTATGGAAGAGGATAATATTGCTATGTGCCAATATATGACAGGCCTTCCGGTTATTGCAAAAGTACAGGATAATGCGAAGGATCTTGATATAGATGCAGATGTACTGGCAGAATTTTATGATGAGGTGAAGATCAAATGATATGGTATCCCTATGAACAAATGAAAACAATGAAAGCTCCCTATAAGATTCTGGATGCAGAGGGTGTACATCTTTATACAAAAGATCAGAAGCTGATAGACTCTATATCTTCCTGGTGGTGTATGATTCATGGATATAAGCATCCGGAACTGACAGAAGCGATCAAGGAACAGGCAGACCGTTTTTGTCATGTAATGCTTGGGGGACTGACACATGAGCCGGTGGAAAAGCTTTCTGCGAAGCTGCAGGAATTTCTGCCAGGAGATCTGGATTATTGTTTTTTTTCAGATTCAGGAAGTGTTGCAGTGGAGGTCTCACTTAAAATGGCCCTTCAATACAACACCAATCAGGGAAGAAAGCGCCCGTTAGTGCTGGCTCTTGAACATGCATATCACGGGGATACCTTTAAGGCAATGGAAGTTGGTGATGACGAGGATTATCATTTCGCTTTTGACAAAAAAGAGGGTGTTGTCCATATTCCCACTGAGATCCCGGCCCTGGAGGAGGCATTTGAACAGTATCATGACCGTCTGAACTGCTTTATTGTGGAGCCTCTTTTACAGGGAGCAGGAGGAATGCGGATGTATGATATTTCATTCCTGAAGAGAGCAAGAGAATTGTGTGACCAGTATGATGTTCTTTTGATTTTTGACGAGGTTGCAACCGGGTTTGGCCGCACAGGTAATCGCTTTGTGGCAGATCTTGTTCTGCCGGATATCCTGGTTCTTGGAAAGGCCCTTACAGGAGGATATATTGGTCATGCTGTCACTGTGGCAAATCACAAGGTATTTGATGCCTTTTACAGTGATGATGACAGACTTGCCCTGATGCATGGTCCTACTTTTATGGGAAACCCGCTGGCATGTGCTGTGGCTTTGAAGGGGATTGAGATTTTTGAGCGTGAAGATTATATGAGTAAAATCCGTCATATTGAACAGGTTTCACGTGGTGAGATGGAAGCATTCACAGATCCACGGATCAAAGAAGTCCGGATCATGGGTGGCTGCGTGTGCGTGGAGGTTCATGATTCCAGGAATCTGGAAGGCTTCCAGCAGTTTGCTTATGAACGGGGTGTGTTCAGCAGGCCATTTTTGAACTATATGTATTCTATGGTTCCATATGTGATCAGTGACGAAGAGCTTATAAGAATTTTTGATGTGATGAAGGAATGGTTTAGAGAGAAATAAATAAAAACTACTGTATAAAGCCGGAAAAAAATTTAGCTTATATACAGTAGTTTTTTTGTTTTATAGCAATCCTCGTAAATAATGCATTTAAGACAGTTCAGCAGAGTGCGAAAGACAAGGAAGATATCTGCAGGCGTGCTGACGCACGGCAAAGATATCTGACGCAGGATTTCACACTCTGATGGGCTGGATTAAGATGCATTATTTCAGAGGATTGCTATAGATTGCCTGCAGTTTGTCAATCATCTCCTGGATCTCAGCCCGGGAGAATCCGCCAAAGCTGCACAGAGAGCGAAGTGGCATGGAATATGTCATTGCTGCTACCATTTCTTCAGTGATAGCTTCAGCAGCAGATTCGGAAGCTGTGTCTGAACCGCCGTTCATTGCAGCGAGATATCTGGAAGTCAGTTCTTTTGCTGCTTCTTTTGTGTCTGGATTATTGAAAAGTTCACCCAGTGTTGTGTTCATATGAATATGCATAGGAATTACCTGGCTGCTGGAGAGTTCAATGGTTTCAGAGAGACGGATATCTCTGGAGGATGCACCGATCAGAATCTCATATTTGCCGCTTGCAGCATACCAGTCGTGTAATTCGGTATTGTACCATGCAAAGCTGCGCTTATCCAGTTCCATAGTAACTGTTTTGGTTTCGCCAGGAGCAAGCTGGACTTTTTCAAAGCCTTTCAGTTCTTTTTCAGGACGGGTCGTGGATGCTGTCATGTCTTTCACATAGAGCTGGACAATTTCTTTTCCTGCAATGCTGCCTGTATTTGTCACATCTACAGAAACAGTGATGGTATCTTTTTCTGTTGGATTTGTGTTGGAAATCTGCAGATTGCTGTATGCAAAAGTAGTATAGGAGAGTCCGTATCCGAATGGATAAGCAACTTCCATCTGCTTGGTATCGTAATAACGATATCCTACAAATACACCTTCACGGTATTCCACTTTATCGCCGCCACCGAAGTTCAGGTAGGATGGATTGTCAGCCAGTTTCACCGGAATTGTTTCGGCCAGTTTACCGCTTGGATTTACAATACCATAGAGGATATTTGCAACAGCAGCTCCGCCTGCCTGTCCGCCAAGGTAAGCTTCCAGAATACCTTTCACATTATTAATCCATGGCATTTCCACAGGAGAACCATTGTGAAGAACGATCACAGTATTTGGCTGAACTTCAAGGATTTCACCAATAAGACGGTTCTGGCATTCTGGCAGTCTCATATGAGAACGGTCATATCCTTCAGACTCAAAACTATCCGGAAGTCCGGCGAAGATCACAACCTTATCAGCAGCTTTTGCAGCCTGAAGTGCTTCAGCAGCCAGTTTTTCATCGTATAAATCTTTATTAGCAGGAAATCCTTCTGCGTAAATAATCTGTGCATCAGCAGGAACAGCTTCCAGTGCATTGGTAATTTTAAAGCAGTTAATATGAGAGCTTCCGCCGCCCTGGAAACGAGGTTTTTTGGCAAAACCACCTACAAAAGCTACTTTCTCAGAGGTCTTCAGAGGCAGAATCTGGTCTGCGTTTTTCAGAAGGACCATAGATTCTTCCGCAATACGGCGTGCCTCTTCATGGTCTTTTTCCATGGTAAATTCCTGCGGTGCACGGTGGTCCGCATATTTGTAAATAATATTCAGGATACGTTCTACAGCCTGATCCAGAACTTCTTCCTTCAGAGTGCCATTTTTTACGGCTTCCATGATCAGAGCATCGTTTGTTCCGTTGGAACCTGGCATTTCCAGATCCAGGCCGGCCTCCAGACCCTTCACACGGTCATTGACAGCACCCCAGTCAGACATAACATATCCTTCAAATCCCCAGTCATTGCGGAGAACATCGGTAAGAAGCCATTTATTCTCGGAAGCAAAAGTACCGTTAATCTGATTGTAGGAGCACATAAAGGTATATGGCTGAGCCTTTTTTACTGCCAGTTTCAAATGCAGGAAAATAAATTTCAGCCGGAGTGTTCTTTCATCTGCTTCAGAAGAATTGCTCATGCGGTGATATTCCTGATTGTTAGCTGCAAAATGTTTGATGGAAGTTCCTACATGCTGGGACTGTACACCATTGATAAATGCAGCAGCGATCTCACCTGCAAGGTATGGATCTTCTGAATAGTATTCAAAGTTTCTTCCGCAGAGCGGAGAACGTTTAATATTGACAGCCGGTCCTAAAACAACAGATACGTCATTTGCCTGTGCTTCTCTGCCAATAGTTTCGCCCATGGCTTCCATTAAGCTACTGGTCAAAAGAGCAGGCACTTAAAGCAGCAGGAGGGAAGCAGACTGCTTTGATACTGTCGTTCATTCCAAGATGATCTCCTTTGTCATCCTGCTTACGAAGCCCGTGAGGACCGTCGCTTACCATTACCTCCGGGATTCCAAGTCTTTCCACGCTTTTCAGATGCCAGAAATCAAGCCCTGAGCACATGCCTGCTTTTTCTTCCAGAGTCATCTGGCTGATGATTTTCTTTAAATCACGCTTCATAATAAATTCCTCCATAAGTTTATTAATATATGTTGAACAGATTGTTTGTGTTGCCTTTATCTGGACTATATCACCTTCAAATGATAAAATATAGTAAAATATTGATATAAATAACAAAATATTGCTGCGTATGCGAGAGGAATAAAGATGCAGGAGAAAAGTAAGGAATACAATGAAAAAGAACAACAGGTTGCAGAGAACCGAAGCAGGAATACTCTATTTGAGAGACGTGAGAATTTACAGAAACATGAATCTTATGCAAGTGAGCGTCGGCAGTATGATGCTATCAGGAATGGTCAGACAGACAGAATACAGTCCGTTTTTCAGATCACACCGGATGGAACTCCTGGAATACTGTCCAGAAATGAACTGCGAAACAGTAAGAATATGTTTATCGCAGGAATTACGCTGTTTACCAGAGCTGCGATTGAAGGTGGCGTACCTGAAGAAACTGCTTATGCATTAAGCGATGGCTATATTCAGACAGTGGAAGAGTGTACCAGTAAATCTTCCATAGAAAAGTTATCACAAAAAGCAGCTCTGAGATTTGCCCAGGAAGTGCAAAAGTCCGGAATGAGACATTACAGCAGAGAAATTGAAGCGGCAGTAAAATATATTCATCTTCATCTGCATGTTCCCGTTACACTGGAAGAAACTGCAGAGGCAGCAGGGATTAGTGCCAGTTATCTTTCCAGATTGTTTAAAAAAGAAACAGGAATGCTTTTTGTCGACTATATTCAGAAAGAACGGATAGAAGCTGCCTGTAATATGCTGACCTATTCAGATTATACAGCAGCACAGATCAGTGAATATCTCTGCTTTTCCACACAGAGCTATTTTATAAAAATTTTCAGAAAATATACAGGAACAACACCTGCAAAATATAAAAAATATAAAGTTCAGGACTGGAAATAATATCGGTATCAAAAGTTTTTTGATTATTTACGAGGATTGCTATAGGTCCCGAAACCGCACGGAAAATAAAAATATTTCTGAGCGTCCCTTTATGACTTATGACGTACAAATAAACATTTTCAAAAAATACAAAAAAGGGATTGACAAACAAAAATAAAGATTGTATAGTATTCCTATCAAATCAATATGAAAACAGGGAAAGCAAAAAATCCCATTAAAAATATCAGATAAGAAGGTGACAAGACATGAAACAAATCTTATGTTTCGGTGATTCCAATACATACGGTTTAATCCCGGGAACTACTAATCAGAGATACGGATGGGGTACCCGCTGGACCAGCATCCTGGATGACAAAGTAAGAACAAAAGGCTACAGAGTAATCGAAGAAGGACTCTGCGGAAGAACCACCGTATTCGATGATCCATTCCGTACAGAAAGAAGAGGAACAGAAATGCTTCCGGCAATCCTTGAGAGCCACAGACCAGTAGACACTATCGTTCTCATGCTTGGCACGAACGATTGTAAAAGCGTATACAGCGCAACCCCGGAAGTGATCGGACAGGGGATTGAACAGCTCCTTGATC
>NZ_JBWJVP010000269.1:0-8067 GCF_056339915.1 Blautia sp. ZXY-1-B12
TTTTATACCTGAATTTTTACTCCTGCTTATGCTTACCAAAAAGATTCTCTTTGATTTCTGATAAATCACTTTGTACCTGATGTAAAATCTCTAATTTCTCTGTCAGTTTCTCTATTACAGACTGATAATTTTTTTCCCGCTCTTCCTGTTTCTCATCTCGTTTTTCATTTGATTTCACAATATAAACCAAAAGAAATACCGCCAGCACTGCCCAGATTCCATGCGAAACTGCCACATTCATAACCGTTGTTTCCATAGTTCACCTCCCTCCTCTTAATCTTCTTTTATTACGCATTTTTTCTATATTCCATCCACTAAAAGTCTTTTCTGGTCTTATTATTACCGTTCCAATTTAAGTCACAGTTTTATTCTCTACAATTATTCTACCAATCTCTTTTTACCATATATTTTTTCTCCTCTTATCATTAATTTGAATTTGCAAACTCACTTAATAAAGAGTTTTTTCTCTTCCATTTGTAAACTCACAATTTTTTTCTTTTTTAGTTTCTGATCAGCAGTTTTCTTACTACTTCCCCTAAAAAGGAGGTAGATACCTATGAAAACACTGACAGAACTTATCCAAAATTATCAAAATGGTATCCCAAATTCAGACAGTGAAATTCTCAAACGTATGGAACCGCTTGTGAAAGGATATGCATCCCGGATTCACTGCATGGAACGCGAAGATTCCATACAGGAATTGTATCTTACTCTGTTAAAGACATTGCCATATTTAAGTTCTTCATCCTCAGAAGGTGAATGTATCAGATACATGCAGACCTCTGTCGAAAACAGATATCGTTCCCTTTGCCGCAGTTGTCTTTCCGAACCTGAAAAAGATGATTTTGATTCTTGTTCTGTTTCATTACAGGCTCCCGACAGTTTTGATGACACCTATTATGATGTAACCGCATATATCAACTCTTACCCTTCGGACAGTGTCCAGAGAAAAATTCTGTCCATGTACTTTTATCAGGATAAAAGCGATGCCCAGATTGCTCAGAAACTGAAGCTGTCCCGCCAGTACGTCAATCGGATGAAGAAGAAACTAATTCTCAGATATATTTCCGAAAACAAATAAAAGAAACACCTGCTGACCATAAATTTACAGTCTTCAGGTGTTCCCTTAGTTTTCATATAATTTCCATTAATGCCATTCCCGTACCGGAAATGCCATTCATAAAAGCCAGATTCAGATATTCTGTCCCAGATATTTTAGCCGGGTGATCCAGTTGAAATAAAAGGCAGTCACATAACGCCTCATATTGCTCCTTCATTTTTTTATTACCATATTTTCGAAGATACTTCTTCATAATAAGTAAATTCCCGGACATCCCATGACACAGACAAATTTTTTCATCCTGTTCTCCATAAAACAAAGAATCTGCAGCATTTAACCTGTCTTTTTTAATCTGCATATCCTCAGGAAACAGCTCCTCCAGTTTCATTCGTGAAAGCAGGTTTCCCGGCGCCCCATGGCACCATGCATTCATGAAGCTTTCCCCTGAACTCTCTCGTAAATCCTTCCAGTTTCCGGCTTTCTCTGAGTACAGAGAATCCTCATATCTCAGCAAAAGCTGTATTTTATCAGCATATTCCACTTTATGATCACATTCATACAACATTGCATAAGCCATCATAAATCCACTGTTGCCATGAGACATTCCAGCCAGCGGTCCGTCTGTTCCTTTTAATCTCCATCCGTATCCATTTCCGGTTTCCTGTCCTTTCTTCCACAAATCTTTTTCCATATCTGCCGCTATTTCATAATATTTCAGATTTCCGGTTTCTTTATATAACATCACTGCCACTACAATAGCTCCGGCATTTCCGCTCAGATAATCCAGTTGTGAATCTTCTTTCCATACCCTCTCAATAATGCTGAAATGCTTTTCCGCATAAATCATCCACACTCTTTTTCCTGTAAGTTTAAACAGATAAAGATAGGTATATACCACCGAGCTTTCTCCATTTACAATACCTGTCAGAAGATTTTTATCATAAATCTGTTTTTTGTGTATTTCATCTGTATAAGCTTTCAATCTCAAAACAGCAAGATGATAAATTTCTTCTGCACTTGCATTCTTTTCTTCAAAATCATGAAGATATTTTGCAAGAAACAAGACTATCCCGGATATTCCATCATATAAATATATTCCACCTGATCTGAGATTCCAGTGACCATTATCCCAGAATTGCAGACCCGCCCAGCCGGCGCTCTGTTCCCGGATAATTGCTCTGCTGCAGATTCGATGAACTATCTTTCTGATCTGACTGTATATTTTGCGCTCTTTATCTGTGTCATATCCCTTTATCCTGGTCGGAAACATCTTTTTCTTTCCATCAGATGCCTTCAGCATTTCCATGGACAGCCTGATATAATCACACTGACATTCCATATCAGAGTAACTCATCTGCTTCATATGCATTCGCCATGACTCATAAGGAGTACAGGGCAGATATTCTTTATGTTCTCCGCCATTTCCATCATAAACAGATCTGCTGTTCGCATCAATCTCAAAGCAGGGTATATCCATTTCCAGAAGACTCTCAATTTCATAATCATGAATCCCCTTCATAAAAGAAGATTCCCCCTCTTTGTGAATCACATTCAAAAGAGCTTTCCTGCATTCTCTTGACTTCATATAATCCGGATGAAACGAAGCCATAAGATACATTGCATACTGTTGGGTATGCCGCAGTACAACTCTGGAACGTCCGTCAAAAAAGCCGGACAACATCACCTCCACTTTCTTATCTGCCATTGCCACCATGTACGCTCTGCAAAATCCTCTGATAATGCATTCCGTATAATCTGCCGCATTGATAACCTGATCATTTAGTCTTACAATGCATTCCTTTATCTGCATTTCCACAGGTTCATATTCTATGTGGATATCAGATGTTTTATCATCCTTTACCACAGGAAGTTTAAACGGTGTTTTTATCTTTTCCTCTGTTCCCATTGCACTTATAAGAACTCCTCTGTTTCCTCTGCCCCATGTGAGAACAGGGAGCATTCCTGTATGTATAACCGAATTTGCCAATTTTATTTCTGTACTTTTGTTTATTTTTTCTTCTACACTACTTCCGTCTTTCTCTGATTGTTGTTTTAAATATCCCGGATATGTCTCCATATCGATAATCACAGGATATTCTCCATGTGCGATAATATTTTCACCATGAAGATCTGTTGCTCCAAGGGCATATCCCAAAAACAGATGTATGCCCATTCTGAAATAATAATGCTCCACCTCGCTTTCGTTTTTACAGGGAATATTCTCAATTTTTTCTTCCCATCCATAGGAATCATGAGATAAATACCGTACCGTCCTGCAGGAAATTCCTGTTTTTCTGCATAAATAGTTATAAAGTTCCTGATATTTTATATTCTTATCAAGACTATGTGGCTTATAGTACAGAATTGTTCCATTATCCAATTCTACCTTCGCCACACTTCGTCCTCCTCTGTGTATATCGCCTTTCGACATGTAAATTCCCACAGTCCCGGAAAACTTTCTTCCATCACAGAATATTTTTTGTATCTGTTCTTTTTCTGCATAAAGAGATTTCCTGATTTCACATTCTGCTCTCTGGATAGAGTTATTTTTCAATTCAAGCAGACGTTTTAACTCGGGATATTCCTGCAGTAAAGATTTTACATATGTTGCATTGTTAAGATATTTTTTTTCATAATAATCATATTGTTCTTTTACGTTATTACCCCGAAGATCATGGTTGGTTTTTTTTCGATATATATCAAATATTACTATTCGTTGAATAATGTTTATCAATTTAATATACTTCCTACTGTTAGTTACTGTTTTTTACTAATGACAGCAAAATAGTGAATTAACTGATCCAAGCATTGTCAACAGACTCTCCTCGATTTCTTCTAAAATGTCCAGTTTTTCAATTTCTTCTAATTCTTTATTTATATCTCCTATAAAGTTCTTTTCATTATTTTTCATAAATATTCTCCATTATACTTATATCATCTTCAATGATTACATGAGTTTCAAAAAATGAATTATCATACTTAAAATTTAATTCTCCATTATATTTTTCTAATATCTTTTTTACGCTTTTTATTCCCCAGCCATGAATATCTTTTTCCTTTTTCTCCGTCAAAAAGTCATCTCCAACCATCGTTGGTTTCGATATACTTGAATTTTTAATTTTAATCCCAAATATATCATTTATATTATATATTTTAAATACAATATACCTTTCACCTTTTCTACATTTGACAGCAGATTCAATTGCATTATCTAAAAGATTTCCCATCATCATAATAAAATCTAATTCTTCCATCGGAATCTTTTCAACCTGAGAATTTATTTTAAATTCAATTTCCTGTTCTCTCATTTTCTCAATTTTTATATTCAACATAAAATCCAATGTAGATATTCCAGTCCATATTGCCTTATCTTTTGTAAATGTTAGTTCTTTATAACCTCGTAGAATTTTTTTAGCTTCTTTTATATCCCTATTATCTAAACATTCATTTAAATATAAAATCATATGTTTTTCATCATGCAATAGACATCGATATTTGTCATATGATTTTTTTAATTCTTTATATTGTTCTGTCATTGTTTCAAATCGCATATTTAGAATATTTTTTTCTGATTTGATTAGTCTTTCCTGCATTTTTAAATATACAAACAACAAACCTAAAACCAATATCATCAAGACAATTAATGTAATTGTCAGATTGTTTTCTGTTATTTTTCCTTCACCAAAATGCATTAAAATACTTAGAACATATACCTCAGCACATGTCATAATAAATAAATACTTTTTATGTTCCTTCAACAACGGATTTATCCATCTTGATATACAAATGTACTTATTCATGAGCAGAATCATACTGTATATAATAATCACATAAAGAATTTCGCTATATAAATGTTCACGTGGCCATAAAAAAAAGTCAATAAAACTTCTATTCTTAAAAGTTCCTACATAGGCTACATATGGTTCTTTTAGCAATGCTATATTCGCTAAATAGATTATTTCCCACAAATAAGCATCCCACAAACTGCATTGATAAAATATATACAAATATAAAACAGGAACTATGTTTCCCAACAATATCATAATTATTGATTGATAAGAATTCCAATATTGACATTCAAGTTGAGCAAGCATCAATATAAATCCTATTACTTTTATTAAATCCCACTCTTTACATCTTACAATAAATATAGTCATTCCTAATATACCAGATAAATAGAATGCGATTATGCATCCTAAATATCCATGAATTCTATTTACATGCAAAAAAAGCTTAGGATATGTATATGCCCCTATCATTATCCATAAATACATTAACCACATCGAAAAATATTGCTTTCTCTTCAGTACCTTCCGCTTCGGAAACATCTGCCCAAATATCCAGACACCTATCCCAGTCTCCATAAACGTTGCCAGTCCATACAATAAAACTTTAAGCATTCTTCATACCCCCCAGTAATTCAGAATTGCTTCTCTGACACCTTTGAATCTTTCTCTGCCAACTGTAATAATATTACCGTCCCGCATATAAAGATCCCTTCCTTTCATCTTCATCACATGTTGGATGTTTGCAAGATATCCTCTGTCAGATATAATAAATTCTTTTGAATTCAGTTCTTTTTCTACTGTTGACAGACTTGCTCTGATCTTTACTTCCCCACGCCTGTGCACAAAAATCACATATTTTCCTTCTTTTTTCATATAGAAAATATCAGAATATGCCAGTTTTTCAACTTCGTTTCTTTTATTTATGATATAGTACCGCTCTTCTTTCTCCATAATTACAGGAAGAAGCGCATCATAAGCCTGCGAAAGTTTTTCCTTCAGACACTCTTTGGGGATATAACGATAGGTGTTTACCTCATATGCTTCTATTGCATAATCCACAAAATTTGTAATAAATATAATAACCGGATCCGGATAAAGTCTGCGTATCTCTCTTGCTGCCTCTATTCCGTTTTCTCCCGGCATCCGGATATCCAGAAGATACATATCGAATTTTTCTTCCTTCAATCCCAGCAGAAACCATTCCACATTCTGGTATGTCGTTACCGTACAATCTATATTTTTCTCTGCAAAATAGTGTTCTGTAATCTCCTTTTCTTTTTTCAGATACATTTCGTCATCATCCAGAATCATTATTCTTATCATAGCAATTATTCCTCCATGAATGTATAAAATCTGAATTTCTTCACATCATAAAAATAACTTTCATCCTTATTGATGACCAGCTCATAAACCTCGATATCCCCTTTGGTTGTCACATCAGTTCTGTGATACTGATAAATGTATCTGCCTTCCTCATGGTTTTTTACCTTTCTGATGATATCATCCACCAGTTCTCCGATTGTCATCGGACTGTCTCTGGAAGGTCTCCATCTTCCAATCATACCACGAACCTGTGACTTGGTCAGTTTAATTCTCTTTCCAAGAAGATATCCTTTCGGGAAAAAGTCTTCTCTGGTCTTTCCTGTCTTTTTTAATATCTCACGTATTGTCTTATTTTCTTCATCTAAAGCAAATCCCATATTAGCATAAGCCTGCATATGAAGCAACGCTAATTCGAGATATTTACTGTTTTCAGATTCTTTATTCCATAACAGTAATTTGTCCAGACTTTTATATACAGTTTCTCTGATTGTAATTCCCTGATTTTGCAAAGTCTGCAAAGAAAACATCATGGTATACAAATCCTTTGTATATTCGTCCATATTCCTATATTCCTCCTGTCATAAAACATATCAAATTTGATTAGTCACTTGTCATTTATATCCTTATACATATTTAATTCCGTCTGTTAAACTTTATCAAAGGAAAGGATTTTTATTTATGAAAAACAATACTATCGGAAAAAGAATTGCAGAAGCTCGGATCAACAGGAATATTACCCAGGAACACCTGGAAGAATTAAGTGGTTTATCTGTAAGTACGATCAGCCGGATTGAAACAGGTAAGTATATGCCTACTATCGAAAATCTCCTTAAGCTTTCTGAAATTCTTGATGTGGGACTTGACTATTTTCTTTATGATCTGCTTCCTCATAATAAAGATATTCAAAGCCCGGCTATTCAGGATGCGATTTCAATCATGAATCAAATGGGTGAACGCCAGACTGAATACATTGTAAAAATACTGAAAATATATCAGGCCTCTCATCAGGATTAAATATAATTACAATTCGACAATTTTCGTGTTTTTGTCCTCGAAAAGCATTTTTCTGACCTCGAAGCAACAATCAGGAAATGCTTTTTATTTTTTTCTATTTCATGTTTACATTTTTCCCTTTTCTCACTCTTTATAAGATGTATCACCGGTGAGCAAATAAATAATCAAATTTCAGGAGGATAAAAAAATGACAAAAACAGAAAAAGCAGTAACATGGGCAATTAAAATCGCAAACGATCCGGCACACGGATATGATCAGGATAACAGATGGGGACCGGACTACGATTGTTCTTCACTGGTAATCTCCGCATGGCAGCAGGCTGGTGTTCCTGTAAAAACAAAAGGAGCCACTTATACAGGAAATATGAAATCCGTTTTTCTGTCCTGCGGCTTTAAGGATGTAACTTCCAAAGTTAATCTCAGCACAGGAAGTGGCATGAAACGTGGCGATGTATTATTAAACATCGCAAGTCATACAGTAATGCACATTGGTAATGGTCAGGTGGTATCTGCCAGCAAAAATGAAAATAATGGATATCATGGTGGTAAACCCGGAGATCAGAGCGGAAAAGAGATCAAACTTCAGAGTTATTACAATTTCCCCTGGGATTGCGTTCTCCGTTATACTGAAGATTCTTCAACTACTGATCCTGATCCTGAACCTCAGCCAACTGCAGGAAATGCAAAAATCCGCAAAGGTCAGGGTTATGCCAATAAATTCGCCAATGCAGGAATCTCTATTACCGGAAAAAGAGACGCTGCTACCAAAAAAGCAGGCGTTAAAGTTCTTCAGACAGCTCTGAACAGGGATTATGGTGCCGGTCTGGATGTAGACGGTATCTGGGGAACAAACACAGACAATGCTCTTGGACAGCATTATGT
>NZ_JBWJVP010000270.1:0-9026 GCF_056339915.1 Blautia sp. ZXY-1-B12
ACAACTGAATAAAGCAGACAGATACGTTTGTGAGATAGCGAGCCACGGGGACTGTACGCCACGACCTTTCCAAAAGAAAGCGAGCGACCCACGCAGTGATCCGAGAGCGACTGTTGGAAAAGTCGTTTTGCCATGACCTATCCTCACAGAATAATGATACGTCCGCATGGTGCGGTTCTGCCCACAAGAATGGGAATAGTTGAGATACTAATGGAGCTTTCCAAAGCCGTCTGTCTGCTTATGTAACTTATAAATAGACACACAGTAAAGGGGGTGTTACATTATGTTAAATACTGATGTGTTAAATGATGTGATGTTCCAGCGAGGTAAGGTGTTGGAATATGAATAAAACGAAGATAAGAGCAACGGAACAGCCGATTGCTGTTGATATAGAGGGACTGTCTGCTAGGTTATCTTGTGGTCGTGCTACTGCAAGAAAGATTGGCGAGCAGGCAGGAGCAAAAATTGTGATAGGTCGCAGGGTTCTTTATTCCATAGAAAAAGTCAAGAAATACTTGTTATATTTGGAAGAATAGAGCGATTTTCTATTTATGTTCTCTGGCGTGTGTAGTATAATAAGAAAGGACAAAGCACGCTGTGAGAACAAGAAAAGAGGCTTTTTCAGAAAGGAATGGTTCTCATGGCAATTAGTAGAAAAGACCCAAAAGGAAGAAAATTAAGAGAGGGCGAAAACTGGCGTAATGATGGAAGATACAGTTATCGTTATACAGATGTAAGAACAGGCAAGAGATTGACAGTCTATGCACAAGATTTACCAGAGCTTCGAGAAAAAGAGAAGCAGATTGCAAAAGATATGGAAGATAATATATTGACAGACGGAGCAATCAAAAAAATGACGCTTAACACGTTGTTTGAGCGTTATATGGCAACTCGTGAGCTGGCTGATACTACAAGAGTTAGTTATGTTCGTGCTTGGGAAAACAGAGTAAAAGACGAGATTGGAAATATTAAAGTTGTTCAGCTTTTACCCTCACATATTAAAGCGTATTATGCGAAACTTTCCAAAGCTGGATATGCTTATTCTACAATCAAGTATATTCACAACCTGCTTTATCCTGCATTAGAAATGGCTGTTGATGATGATATTATCCGAAAGAACCCTGCAAAAAGTTCCATTAGTGATTATGGAAAACCAGCAGAGGAAAAAGAAGCCTTAACAGTTTCTCAACAAGAAAAGTTTATGGAGTTTGTAAAACAGAGCAATGTCTATAACACATATTATCCTATGTTTACCATAATGATTGGTACGGGGTTAAGATGTGGGAGAGCTTATTGGTCTTACATGGAAAGATATAAACATCAAGGCAAAAACGGTTAATGTAGACCACCAGCTCATTTATAAGAATTTAGGCGACGGTTGCAAGTTCCATATCTCAACACCAAAAACGTCGTCGGGTATTCGTATTATACCTATGACACAAGAAGTTGCAAAAGCCTTTGAGGAACAAAGAAAAATCAATTTTATGCTTGCAAAGGATAAGAGCATTGAGGTGGACGGGTGTTCGGGGTTTGTCTTTACAGCAAAATCGGGCAGACCGCTTATGCCGAATGGCGTAAATAGTGTTTTATACAACATTGTAGACGCATATAACAAAACCGAAGTAGAGAGAGCAAAAAAAGAGCATAGGAAAGCAGAGCTGTTACCAAAGTTTTCAGCTCATGTAATGCGTCACACAGCTTGTACCAGAATGGCAGAGTGCCGTATGGACGTAAAAGTTCTTCAATATATTATGGGACACGCTCATATAGATGTAACAATGGAAGTGTATAACCATATTGGAGAGCTGACAAGGATTGAAAATGAGATTGCAAGACTAGATAGTATGGTGTTAAATGCTTGACACCACAAAAAGAAAAATTGGTGTCAAATTGGTGTCAAAACAGAAAAAATCACAATTTCAAAAGAAATAAGATACTGCAAACCATTGATTTTAAAGGGTTTGCAAAAAAATAACAAAAATATTAGCACTCACCTCTTGACAGTGCTAACAACATGTGTTATATTACATGCAGAACAAAGAAAACAACATATTTCTCCTTCGGGAGAGATATTTCTCATATAAGAGGAGGGTTAGCCTATGAATATCAGTAAATTTACACAGAAATCCGTACAGGCTGTCCAGGATTTGGAGAAGGTTGCTTATCAGTTTGGCAACCAGGAGATTGAAGAGGAGCATCTTTTATATGCTCTGCTGGAACAGGAAGACAGCCTGATTCTTAAACTGATCGAGAAGATGGAGATAGATAAGGATTATTTCAGAAATTCTCTGAATCAGGCACTGGATGCTAAGGTTAAGGTATCCGGCGGTGAGCTCCGTTTCGGACAGTATCTGAACAAGGCTCTGGTCAGTGCAGAGGATGAAGCCAAGACAATGGGAGATGAATATGTCTCTGTAGAGCATTTATTCCTTGCCTTGTTGAGATATCCAAGTCCGAGCATGAAGAAGCTGTTTCAGGAATTTGGCATCACTAAGGAACGTTTCCTGCAGGCACTTTCTACAGTACGAGGCAATCAGCGAGTAGTCAGTGATAATCCGGAAGCTACTTATGATACGTTGAATAAATATGGCGAGGATTTAGTTGAAAAGGCACGTAACCAGAAGCTGGATCCTGTGATCGGACGTGATGAAGAAATCCGTAATATCATCAGAATCCTTTCACGTAAGACCAAGAACAATCCTGTGCTTATCGGTGAGCCTGGTGTAGGTAAAACAGCAGCAATCGAGGGTCTTGCACAGCGAATCGTGGCAGAGGATGTGCCGGAAGGTCTGAAGGATAAGAAGATTTTTGCCCTGGACATGGGTGCTCTGGTAGCAGGTGCCAAATACAGAGGTGAGTTTGAGGAACGTCTGAAAGCAGTCCTTGAAGAAGTAAAGAAGAGTGAAGGAAACATTATTCTTTTCATTGATGAGTTACATCTGATTGTTGGTGCAGGCAAGACAGACGGAGCTATGGATGCCAGCAATATGCTGAAACCTATGCTTGCCAGAGGTGAGCTTCACTGTATCGGTGCTACAACTCTGGATGAGTATCGTCAGTATATTGAGAAAGATGCCGCTCTGGAACGTCGTTTCCAGCCTGTTATGGTAGATGAACCTACAGTGGAGGATACCATTTCCATCCTTCGTGGTCTGAAGGAGAGATATGAGGTCTTCCATGGTGTTAAGATCACAGACAGTGCACTGGTTGCAGCAGCTACACTTTCACATAGATATATCACAGACCGTTTTCTTCCTGATAAGGCTATTGACCTGGTGGATGAGGCCTGTGCCCTGATCAAGACAGAGCTGGACTCCATGCCTTCAGAGCTGGATGAACAGCGCCGTAAGATCATGCAGCTGGAGATCGAGGAATCTGCACTGAAGAAAGAGACAGATAACCTGAGTAAGGAACGTTTGGAAACACTTCAGAAGGAGCTGGCAGAGCTTCGTGATACCTTTAATACACAGAAAGCACAGTGGGACAATGAGAAGCATTCTGTAGAGAAATTACAGAAGCTTCGTGAGCAGATTGAGGATGTGAATAAGCAGATCCAGAAAGCAAAACAGAACTATGATCTGGAGAAGGCTGCACAGTTACAGTACGGCGAACTTCCGAAATTACAGCAGCAGCTGGAAATCGAAGAGAAGAGTGTCAAAGAAAGTGACAGAAGTCTGGTTCATGAGGCAGTTACTGATGATGAGATCGCAAGGATCATTTCCAGATGGACCGGTATTCCTGTAACAAGACTGACAGAAGGCGAGAGAGCCAAACTCCTCACTCTGGAAGATCAGCTTCACAAGAGAGTTGTAGGTCAGGATGAAGGTGTGAAGAGGGTTACAGATGCAATCCTTCGTTCCAAAGCCGGCATCAAGGATCCGACCAAACCTATCGGTTCCTTCCTGTTCCTTGGTCCGACAGGTGTAGGTAAGACAGAGCTTGCCAAAACTCTGGCAGAGAATCTGTTTGATGATGAACAGAATATGGTCAGAATTGATATGAGTGAATACATGGAGAAGTATTCTGTATCCAGACTGATCGGAGCGCCTCCGGGATATGTAGGATATGAGGAGGGCGGCCAGCTTACTGAGGCAGTCCGCCGTAAACCATACAGTGTTGTACTTTTCGATGAGATTGAGAAGGCACATCCGGATGTGTTTAACGTACTGCTGCAGGTACTGGATGATGGCCGTATCACAGATTCTCAGGGACGTACAGTTGACTTTAAGAATACAATTCTTATCATGACTTCCAACATCGGTTCTCCGTATCTGCTGGATGGTATTGATGAGAATGGTGAGATCAAACCTGAGGCTCAGAGTCAGGTTATGGATGACCTGAGAGGCCATTTCCGTCCGGAATTCCTGAACCGTCTGGATGAAATAATTATGTTCAAGCCCTTGACAAAATCCAATATTGGTAAGATAGTAGACTTGATGGTCGGCGAGCTTGACAAACGTCTTGCAGACCAGGAGCTTTCCCTGGAACTGACAGATGCAGCCAAGGATCAGGTTATCGAGAATGGCTATGACCCGGTATATGGTGCACGTCCGTTGAAGCGCTATCTGCAGAAATATGTAGAGACTCTTGCGGCGAGAAAGATTTTGTCCGGAGATGTTCACGCAGGTGATACTCTGGTGCTGGATGTTCAGAATGGGGAATTCATTGTTACGGTAAAGGACGGAAACTAAATGATACCCAAAGATCCAATGATTCTGCTGAGTTATGTGAATACTCAGCTCAGGGATTACTATGATTCCCTGGAAGCACTCTGCACATGCAGAGGATTGAAGAAAGACGAACTGGTGGCGAAGATGCATTCCATCGATTATGAGTATGATGAGGCAACCAATCAGTTCATATAAGAAATATGCGAAATGCTCTCTGACAGCGGGAATTGCTGTTGGGGAGCATTTTTCGTATTGCGTATAAGAAAGATCCCTGCTTTAATTGCTCAAAAGTGATAAACTGCGGAGCAGTTATTGGGTCATGTGTTTCAAAATCAGTACAATCTTAAAAAATAGATAAGGCAGTACAAAAAAATGTCAGTAATAAAGATTAAATCGTTAAAATATAAACGAAAATAATTAGGGAATATGTAAAAAATGTATAAAAAAACAGGAAATAAAGTATAAATATTCACTATCCACACAATTGATTTTTGTATGCTGTATGATATAATTGCATCTGTAAAAAACAAGCGCATATTAAATAGGAAGAAACACGTATATGAAAAAAATCTCCTGAATGATAATCGCGCTGTACGAAAATACAATATGGAGGTGGCAGTTTTGAAAAAGTTGGTGACCGTACTGGGTGCTTTTTTTGCAGTTCTTCTGGCTTGTCCTTTGAGTGTATTTGCGGCAGAAGGCAGTAAAGCACCATCTACAGTACCTGTATGGCTTTGCATTCCCTTTGCAGGGCTTTTGTTATGTATTGCAGTGATGCCTCTGGTGAAAGCGGAGTGGTGGGAGTCTCATCAGCCACTGGTTGTTGCCTTATGGATCATTCTGATGGTGGTTCCATTTGCTTTCGTTTATGGAGCCGGAAAGACTGCAGAGACAGTTCTGGACTGTATTGTGAATGATTATCTTACATTCATCATTCTGTTATTCGGCCTGTTCTGCGTATCAGGTAATATTACCATGGAGGGTGATTTCGCAGGTTCCCCCCGTGTTAATGTAGGTCTGCTTGCACTGGGAACTCTTCTGGCAAGCTGTATCGGTACCACCGGTGCCAGTATGCTGATGGTACGTCCGGTAATTAAAATGAATTCATGGAGAAAGAGAAAAGGACATATTATGATCTTCTTTATCTTCATGATTTCCAATATGGGTGGATGTCTTACCCCGATTGGAGATCCGCCGCTGTTAATGGGATTTATGCGAGGTGTTCCATTCTTCTGGAGCCTGCATCTGTTCCCTGTACTGATCTTTAATATGGTCATTCTGCTGTTTGTATTTTATCAGATTGATAAACGTTCCTACAGAAAAGATATTGCAAATGGCCGTAAACCGGATATCCGTAAACCGGGTACTCAGTTTCGTCTGGATGGACTGCACAATATCATTTTCCTTGTGATGATCGTTGGCGCGGTAATTTTAAGCGGTGTACTTCCGGGAATGTCTGCATTCCAGGATGCCGCAGGCAATGTAAGAGGAATTCATCTCTTTGGAGAAGTAACTCTGACATTCCCGGCACTGATCGAAATCGTGATCATTCTGCTTGCTGCATTTCTTTCCTTTAAGACAACAGATAAGCAGATCCGTATCAGAAACCATTTTACCTGGGGTGCAATTCAGGAAGTTGCAGTTTTATTCATTGGTATCTTTATTACCATGCAGCCTGCACTGATGCTTCTGAAAGCAGTAGGACCAAATCTTGGAATCACCAAGCCTGCAGAGATGTTCTGGGCAACAGGTGCACTTTCCAGTTTTCTGGATAACACACCGACTTATCTGGTATTCCTTACAACAGCAGGAACATTGGCATTTACCAATGGAATCACAACCACACTGGGAACTGTACCGACCGAAGGTTCTGTCCGCAATTTCCTGCGGTGCAGTATTCATGGGTGCTAACACTTATATCGGAAACGCCCCGAACTTTATGGTAAAGGCAATCTCTGATGAGAACGGTGTGAAGATGCCGTCATTCTTCGGATATATGCTCTGGTCTGTGGCATTTCTGATTCCGGTGTTTGTTATTGATATGTTTGTATTCTTTTTATAAGGAGGGAGGATCATTATGCAGGATAATCAGGAAAAATGTAAAGAACTTGCAATACGCATTTATAACCTGGACGAAGAAGTTTATAAATGTGTGGGTTCCTCTCTGGGACGTACATTTACAGGACAAAAAGAAACAACTCTCCGTCATCTGGCAGCACTGATGTATACCAAGCCGGACGGACATCTGCTCAGAAGTGAACTGGCGCTGATCAGTAACATGGCCCGTACCATCAGGGATAAGAGCGAGAGAAGACGTCTTATGATAGAGTATGACAGTATTCTGAAAGAGATTGAAAGTCTTCCGGATACATTTGGACAGACAGATATTGTAGATAAAGAACGTATCAGTCTGAATAATCTGATCGCAAGACGCCAGAATGAGATTTCCGAAAATGATCATCTGATCATCTGTATCAGCCGTACACAGGGAAGTGGCGGTAATGATATCGGATTTGAACTGGCGGATCAGCTTCAGATCAACTATTATGATGCAGAAATTTTTGATCAGGTTATGAAGCGTCTGCAGGCAGACAAAAATGCAGTCAGTGATACTGGTAATTTTGAAGGGTTTGATAAATACAGAAAGAAAAAACACACAGATCTGAAAACCTGGTTCAGGGAATTCAATCGTTATCATGGACTTCCGAAGCAGGACGCAGTATTTTTCAATATGAGTGATCTGATCTGTGAACTGGCAAAGAGTGAAGACTGCGTGATCATGGGACGTTGCGCAGATGCGATTCTTAAGAATAATCATATTCCTCATATCAGTCTGTTTATCAGTGCTCCGTTCCAGGTTCGTGTGCAGCACGTTATGGATATCCGTAATATGAATCTGAAACAGGCAGTACGTTTTCTGAAGCAGATGGATAAGCAGCATAAGAAATATTATGAATTTTATACCGGTGAGAAATGGGGAAAACCGGAGAATTATGATTTGTGTATCAACAGTGCCAACTATGGACTGAAGGATACAATTGAGCTGATCCGGAGAATGCTGGATCAGAAGGTTCACTGATCAGAGGGAGATTTATCTGTCTGATTTAACCGAATCAAGTAAATAGCGGAGCGGATTGCGCGAATATCCGCCTGACAAAGAAAATAAGCTCTGTGGATAAAAGAAAAATCCACAGAGCTTATTTTTTTATTGTTAGGGCAAAGCCCTGTTTGCCATTGTGGAGTTTTTCGCTGATCCGAAAAACGGAGCTTTGGAAAACAAATAAACCACCTGCTATGCAGGTGAGTCAGCATTGCTTCAGCTTACAGAAAAAAACCTCCGGTGGTATAATTAATGTAGGTTCGCCAACCGCACTAATATACACAGGAGGTATCCATATGGATAATAATAGTTTATCACATACAAAGTGGAATTGTAAGTATCATATTGTTTTTGCACCAAAATATAGAAGAAAAGTAGCATATGGAAAAATTAAACAGGATATAGCAGATATTTTGAGTATGTTATGCAAAAGAAAAGGTGTAAAAATTATTGAAGCAGAGATATGTCCAGATCATGTACACATGTTAGTAGAAATTCCGCCAAGCATAAGTGTATCGTATTTTGTAGGGTACTTAAAAGGAAAGAGTACATTAATGATATTCGAAAGACATGCAAATCTGAAGTACAAATATGGAAACAGACATTTCTGGTGTCGCGGATATTATGTAGATACGGTAGGGAAAAATGCAAAGAAAATACAGGAATATATAGCAAATCAGTTACAGGATGATCTGGAATATGATCAAATGACACTGAAAGAGTATATTGACCCGTTTACGGGTGAGCCAGTAAAACGTAACAAATAAAGATAAGCCCGAAAGGGCTTTGTAGGTAAATGATGTTGCGCTTGGCGAACCTATTTCGATGAGTCTTTAGACTCCAGTGCCGGTAATAGACCCTTATAGGGTCAAAGCAAACCACCGGCTAAGCCGGTGGTCGTGATTTCCAATTAAATGTGAACATTCCATAAATATAGATAAAGGCAATTATAATCGGAAGTACAAACCGGAAGAGCGGTTTCATCCAGCTCTGTACCTTTAAGCCCTTACCGGTATTGCTCTCTTTGATAAAGTTATCCCATCCCCAGCCGAACTTATTACAGCAGAAGAGTGCAAGGATGAGAGAGCCAAGGGGTAAAATATTGTTGGAAACAATAAAATCCCAGAAATCAAGCCAGGTAGTTCCTTCGGCAAATGGCTGGAAGTGGAAAACGCTGAAACCAAGGGCTGTGGTAAGTGCCAGAAGAAAGACACCTGTGCCGCAGACCACGCTGCCTTTTGGACGAGACCAGCCGG
>NZ_JBWJVP010000271.1:0-3957 GCF_056339915.1 Blautia sp. ZXY-1-B12
CTTACTATACTATGCTGAAGGTGTTCGCGAAGTATATAAGTTTATCTATATGAAATGGAATAAATAGTCGATTTTCTGATACTGATTGAGAGTAAAGACTCTTTCACGTGACGTTCAAAAAATCGACTTTTTATCTTGGATAATTCAGTGGAATCTCCTGCTTCAATTATGAAAACATTAAGTGATGAACGGAGATTTACTGATATTTTTATAGCAATTCCAGAAAATAATGCAATTAAGACAGTTCAGCATTTTCCTGTCTTTCGTGCTTTGCAGGAGTGCATTAGTTGCATTGTTTTCTGGGATTATAAAAGAAAGATAGGATGGGGAGTTAAAAAACAAATATGGATTATCAGTCAATTGTAACATTTGTTATGGAAATGGCCGGTTCAGTGGCGTTTGCTGCTTCCGGAGCGATGGTGGGCGTTGAACGGAATATGGATATTTTCGGCGTGAGCGTTCTGGGAGTTGCAACAGCAGTAGGCGGAGGAATGATCAGGGATATTGTTCTGGGGATCATCCCTCCGGCTGTATTTACCAATCCTGTATATGCACTGGTGTCAGTGCTTGCTTCCTGCATTGTTTTCTTTATTTTTTATTTCAAGAGAGAATTGCTTCAGGGGCACAGGCGTGAGACCTACGATAAAATCATGCTGGCAATGGACTCTGTCGGGCTTGGGATTTTTACAGTAGTAGGAGTAAATACAGGAATCCGCCAGGGATATATGGACAATGTGTTCCTGCTTGTATTTCTTGGAACCATTACGGGAGTAGGCGGCGGTCTGCTTAGAGATATGATGGCGAGTGTACCGCCGTATATTTTTGTAAAACATATCTATGCCTGTGCCTCCATCATTGGTGCAGTTGTATGCGTATATATGAATCGATTTGTGGGAAATGTACAGGCTATGGTAGTATCATCAATTGTAGTGGTGCTGATCCGATATCTGGCAGCACATTACCGCTGGAATCTGCCCAGGCTGTCACCACATGAATAGGAAGGATACCGTATAAAATCAGACAGGTAATATTTAGCGCAGTCAGGCTGAGTTTGTCTGACTGTCTTTTTGTTCGAGGAGGAAAATTATTGATAATCGGAGCATCTACAGTTTCAGATTTTGTGGCGGTCAGACGGCTGCGGGCAAATTTATCAGGCTCGCGATTACCGGATTCTACACCGAAATAGTCAGCTTCTGTTACATGTGCGGCATCCGCGATGCTGACGGTAAATGCACCGCGTGCTTTGATATTCTGTACGGTTTTATGGGTCTCGGTAAGGTTCAATGCAACTGTGTCACGTTCCTGCATCGTACCCCAGGCAGCGTTCATTACATTGATGCTTCCGTCTTCATTATAGGTTGCAACCATCAATACAGGCATAGGAAAAATGCCTTCTGTAATATTTAATTTTTTTCTCATTACAACAGCCCCTTTCAGATTCAATTGACAGGATAATATATCCTGCTATAAATGAGCAAGTTTGAAAAAATGCACAAAATTATCCTGCTAATTTCATAAATGCTTCAAAATCATCACTTGCTTTTGCACATAGGAATAGATACTGATACTTTTCCTGATGAACGGCACTACAGATTCGATGATATCCATCTTGAAAAGATCGATATTTGCCAGTTCCTGTGACACAAATACAATGTGCCAGTGACATCAGCAGCCAGTATCTCTGTATTTCCTTTGAGAAACGGATCTGGTATGTATCCAGTGCCAGACGGTTTTTACATTGCCTGAAAAATATCTCGATCGGCCATCGACACACATAACAGGAAAAGATCTCTTTCTTTTATGCAAAATCACGAACTTGCTCATTTATAGTGATATAAAACAACATCAATGCATGCTGAAATATGTAAAAAGGCAATCGTATAAAATTGCGATTGCCAGATTTTAATATTTACTGCTTTAAGGTTAGGATTGTATGGAAGGTACCGGAATCATTATCATAATACATTTGCAAATTTCCATGGTACTGTTTTACGACTTTTTTAATGCTTTTGATTCCGAATCCATGTCTGCCATTGTCTGATTTATGGGATATAGGAAGTCCCTCTGGATTATATACAGGGGTATTTTGGCAGGAGTTGATGAGTATGATAATAAGAAAGGGTGAATTTTCTTTCTTTTGTACGGTGAGCTCAATAAAAGAGTCTGGAATATTCTCTGCTGATTCCACTGCATTCTCCAATAAGTTACAGAATAAAGAAGTCAAATCGCGCGGATATATATGTTGTACCGTGCCGCTTCTGATGTCAGTGTGAAAAATAATGTGCTTATCATTGCAGTGGCGCTGATAGCGGCACAGAATGGAGTTTAGCATTTCATGATCACAGAGTTTTGTGGTTTCCTTTAAGTCGGAAGATTCCATGAGTTGTTGTATATAGTCATTTATTTTATCGGAATCATTTTTTTCGTTCAGTAATCTGATTGATTGAAGATGTTTCTTTATATCGTGGATCAAAATGCTCTGGTTCTCGTTTTGTGCAAGCATCATTTCATAGTATTCAACAGAATCGGATTCTTTCTGGAGCAGTAACTGCAAATCGGCATATTCCTGTGATCTTTTTGTGTTATATTGGTTGATTCCAAATACAAGTAGGTTGACCAGCAACAGAAAAACGGCACAGATTGTTACTAGAAAATCAACCGGTGGGGCATATGCGGTTGTTTCACCAATAGAAAGAAGAGTAAACATCATAAGAATAGAGGAAAGCGGGATGAACATCAAGAGAATTTCGGAGTGACCGTACGGTTCTTGAGCTGCTTTGTTCCCCTTGAAGAGCCAACTTAACAAGTAAACGACTGCAAAAAAGGTAATTTTGCTAAATACGGTATAAAAAACAAGTCCGACACTTGCTTCTAAGAGAAAATGGGGAAAGAATCTTGATATCATCCCCAAAACTGCAAGTTCAGATATTCCCATAATCGCTGTAAGTATAGCGGAATGGAAGAGTGCCAATAATAACTTGAGGTTAAACATTATATAGAGGAAAACAGTGTTTATCACAAAAAAACTGATAATATTCAGCCATGTTTGCCCAAGCAGGGAAAGAAAAAACAACAGTACATAAAGAACACTTAATAGAGTCAGTCTCTTTTTACCGCTATGAGAAGGGGAAAAAAGGCTGGCGGCGTACTGCCATAAGATAACCGCTTCTGTAAAAAAACTAAAAATAAGTAAAATAATATATTCCATTTATTTTCACCTCATGCTTTCCAGATATAGTAGATATGCATTTCTGAAGGAACTGTATTTCCTGCGTGTCAGGTAAGCGGTAATCTGAGGATTTGATAAATGTACGGTGGAGTGATCAAAGTCCACAATATGTTCGAAGTTAACAATAAAGCTCCGGTGTGTCTGAAAAAAACTGTTTTGGGGAAGCTTTTCCAACCAGTAATTCATATTATGAATAGAGTCAAAGTCCTGACGGGCAGTATGTACAATTACTTTTCGCCCCTGAGCTTCTATGGCAATAATCTGCGAAGCAGGAAACGAATATACCGCCTGTTTTGTTTCCACAGGAATTTTGAGTGTAATGGAATTGTAATAAGCTAAGGCATCCTTCAGATTTCGGAAAAAACGCTGCTTATCTAGAGGTTTGGAAAGGTAACGGAATACATGAAAACGCATTGCTTCATCCAAATATTCAGAATAAGAGGTGACAACAAAAACGATCACATTTCTATTTGCTTTTTTTAATTCATTCCCAACATAGATTCCATTCATGCCAGGCATTTCGATATCCAGAAAAACAATATCCTTTTCACCTTTGTCAGTTAACAAAGCTTCACCACTGGTAAAAGAAACTAATTCAGGACATTTTAAATGGTTGGACTCAAAGTAGGATTCGATATACTTCTTCAATTGTTCAATGATCAGAGTGTCATCATCACAAATTAAAATACGCATTTTTTCACCTGACTTTCTAAATAGATGTATGTGTA
>NZ_JBWJVP010000272.1:0-23167 GCF_056339915.1 Blautia sp. ZXY-1-B12
TTACCGAGTAATTCACTGAGGACTTGATTGATGCTGTAAAATTAATCTTGAGCCGATGAGAAAGATTTCCGGTCAGGATAAATAAGAATTAGAAATTAAATACAGGAGAAAATAAATGGTAAAGCAAATCGTAAGAGACATTTTCTTTTTAGGCCAGCCATCCAAGCCAGCCACAAAAGCAGATATCCAGATTGGGAAGGATCTGCAGGACACACTGCAGGCGAACCGGGAATGGTGCGTTGGTATGGCTGCAAATATGATTGGTGTAAGGAAGAATATTATCATTGTGAATATGGGATTTATAGATGTTGTTATGTTTAACCCTGTGATTGTTTCAAAGCATGACATGTATGAGACGGAAGAAGGCTGTCTGTCTCTGGATGGTGTTCGTAAGACGACCAGATATCAGGAAATTGAAGTAGAATATTATGACTTCAACTGGAAAAAACAGCGGCAGAAGCTGTCCGGATGGACGGCACAGATCTGTCAACATGAAATTGATCATTTGTCTGGGAAGATCATATAATCGAATGCGGATTGCGAGGTGGCCGGTATGTTAAAGAATGTACTGATTGTGGTGGATGATATAGAAAAATCCATAGAATTTTATAGGGACTTATTTGGACTGCAAGTGATTCTTAAGAATGAAGGTAATGTGATCTTATCGGAGGGACTTGTTTTGCAGGATGCCGACATATGGGGGAAAACATTGAATGAAACTTCTACGCCGTTCAATAACATGATGGAATTGTATTTCGAGGATTTTGATATAGATGGATTGCTTGCGAAATATGAATCTGGTAAGTATTTCGTCCGATATGCCACCGAACTGACAGAACTTGCAGGTGGGCAGAAGCTTGTAAGACTGTATGATCCCAGTGGTAATCTTATTGAGGTTCGCACTCCGTTCAGGTGCAATTAAAGGAGGGAATATGCAGATTTTGGTTGATGCAGATGCCTGTCCGGTAGTCAGTATCGTTGAAAGAGTTGCAAAAGAGCATAATCTTCCGGTAACGTTGTTGTGTGATACCAATCATGTGTTATCATCTGATTACAGTGAAGTGATCGTAGTTGGAGCCGGTGCAGATGCAGTGGATTATAAACTGATCAGTATTTGTCATAAAGGCGATATTATTGTATCACAGGATTATGGAGTGGCGGCAATGGTATTAGGAAAAGGTGCTTATGCGATTCATCAGTCTGGGAAATGGTATACCAATGAGAATATTGACCAGATGCTTATGGAACGGCATCTGAATAAGAAGGCACGAAGAGCATTCGGAAAGAATCATTTAAAAGGACCAAGAAAACGAATATCGGAGGATGATGAGCATTTCAGAGAATCCTTCGAGAAAATGATACATATGGCAATGGATAAGGAGAAATAATCACAAACGGAACACAGGAGAATTGGGAGGTGCAGAATGACGGAAAAGGAAAGAACCTATATTGCAATTGATCTTAAGTCATTCTATGCGTCTGTGGAATGTAAAGAACGAAATAGAGATCCTTTGACGACCAATCTTGTGGTTGCGGATAAAAGCAGAACAGAAAAAACGATTTGTCTTGCGGTATCTCCAGCTTTAAAGTGTTATGGGATACCCGGAAGGGCTCGTTTATTTGAGGTTGTTCAAAAAGTAAAAGAAGCCAATAGTGCCCGCAGGTGGAAAGTACCGAACAGAACATTTATTGGTTCTTCTGATGACAGTACAGAATTAAATATCAATCCTGCACTGGAGATTGATTATATTGTTGCTCCTCCCCGGATGGCTCTCTATCTGGAATACAGCACCAGAATTTACAGCATTTATCTGAAATATATTGCGCCGGAAGATATTTTCCCTTATTCGATCGACGAAGTATTTATGGATGTAACGGATTATCTGCATACCTATAATATGACAGCAAGGGAACTTGCAATGACCATGATACAGGATGTGCTGAAAACGACAGGTATAACGGCAACTGCCGGAATTGGAACGAATATGTATCTGTGTAAGATTGCGATGGATATCGTGGCGAAGCACATTAAAGCAGATAAAGATGGTGTACGAATTGCAGAACTGGATGAAATGTCATACCGAAGGAAACTCTGGAGCCACAGACCTCTTACTGATTTCTGGAGAGTCGGAAAGGGATATGCAAAGAAGTTGGAAGAATATGGCCTCTATACGATGGGTGATATTGCCAGATGTTCCATCGGAAAAGAGAATGAATTATATAACGAAGATCTGCTATATAAACTGTTTGGCGTTAATGCAGAGCTGCTGATCGATCATGCCTGGGGATATGAGCCCTGTACCATGAAAATGGTCAAGGCTTACAAACCGGAAACGAACAGTGTTTGTTCCGGACAGGTACTTCATTGTCCTTATGACTTTGAAAAAGCAAAATTAGTCGTCAAAGAGATGACGGACCAGATGGTTTTGGATTTGGTGGATAAGAAGCTTGTGACGGATCAGATTGTATTGACAGTTGGTTATGATATTGAGAATTTGAATAATACCGACAGGAAAAAGAAATATCATGGTGAGGTTACGATCGACCGTTATGGAAGAAGAATTCCGAAACACGCACATGGAACGACCAATCTGAAACGGCAGACTTCCTCAACAAAAATGATAACGGATGCAGTAATAGAACTATATGACGGTATTGTTGACAGAAACCTGCTTATCAGAAGAATTAATATCACAGCGAACAGGCTTGTGGATGAAAATTCTGTAAAGAAAGAAAAAGTGTATGAGCAGTTGGATCTTTTTACGGATTATGAGGCGCAAAGGAAAAAGCAGGAAGAGGAAGAGGCTGCGCTGGATCGCGAAAAACGTATGCAGGAAGCAATGCTCAGTATTAAAAAGAAATTTGGAAAAAATGCTATGCTGAAGGGGATGAATCTTCAGGAAGGTGCAACCGCCCGGGACAGAAATGAACAGATTGGCGGACATAAGGCGTAAAGGAGTTGGAAGGGATGAAAAATAATTCTTATGACGATATCATTAATTTACCGCATCCGGTCTCTAAGAATCATCCGCAAATGCCTTTTCGGGATCGGGCAGCGCAGTTTGCTCCTTTTGCAGCCTTGACTGGACATGATGCTGCGATAAAAGAAACGGCAAGATTAACTGATGAAAGATTGGAATTGAGTGAGGAAGTGATTGCTCAGCTGAACGAAAAAATCAACATAATCAGAAATAATATCGGTATAGAACAGAATGTATCGATAACTTATTTTATTCCCGATGCAAAAAAAGCCGGTGGATCCTATGTTATGTGCTCCGGTATTGTAAAAAAGGTAGACGAATACGAGCATACCATAATTATGACGGATCAAACGGTCATTCCAATCGAACGGATAAGTGATATTAAATGTGAAGAGTGGTAAATGCGAAAACAGATACAAAGAATATAGAATGTTTCACTAGTACAGCGAAAATTAAGTTTCTGCTATATTGACGCAGGATTTCACACTCTGATGGGCTGGATTAAGATGCATTATTTTAGAGGATTGCTATAGTTCTGGCAGTAGAGGACACAAGGTTGGAGAAATCAGACCGGGATTCTTTGGCGGAACGAAACCATGTTATAAGAAGAATTGTATTTTGAGAGGAGGCTCTTATAAATGTTGAACATTATTTATGGAGATGTGAAAAACAGTATTTATAATACAAATGTTTATTTTAAAAACAGTTATGAACCAGAATGGCTTGATGCAGAACTGGCGAAAAAGATGATTAAAGATATTGATGATTCAGAAGTATTGAGTGGTGAATGCATTAACAGTCCGGTGTTGGGACAGATTCCTCCTGAAAGACTGTCAGGAGGAGTGAAAACGTTGTTGCTGATTTTAAATGAACCGGATCGGATTTTCAATGCCTCGACCTGTGGCGATAACTGTGCAAAATGGATATTGGAAATAGGCAGGATTAAAGATGTTACCATTAATCTCAGACATATGATGAGTTTTGGAAAAGACACAAAATTTGAGATAAAAGTCCAAAATGGAGGAGAAACGGTCCATTCAATGAAGGAACTTGTTCCTATAGCAAATAAGTATTTAAATGAAATGAAACAGGAGTAGTGATTATGAAAGGTTCACATAGAATCATTGTAGAATCCAGAAAAGTGAAATATGATTTTGTAATTCATAGGAATATTACAATTATTACTGGTGACAGTGGATCAGGTAAGACTGTTTTAATTGATCTTATACATGATTATGGAAGATATGGTGCGGACAGCGGTGTATTTCTTTCCTGTGACTGCCCCTGTAAAGTGATTGATAGTGAGGATTGGGAAAGAAAGATAGAAGAAACAACAGGAAGCATTATTTTTATTGATGAAGGAAATCGCTTCCTCGTTTCAAAGAAGTTTGCACAGCTTGTGCAGGGATCTGATAATTACTTTGTACTGGCCACAAGAGAAAAGCTTCCGGCATTGCCATATAGTGTAAGTGAAATATATGGATTTCGCAAATCTGGAAAATTTCATGATGCGAAACAGAAATATAATGAGATTTATCATTTGTACGGTGAAATATCAGAGGAAAAGAATATCAATCCGAAACTTGTAATAACAGAGGATTCCAATTCTGGATTTGAATTTTTTAAAGAAATGTCCAGACAGAAGGGTGTGAACTGTTTTTCTGCTGGTGGGAAGTCAAATATCATCAGACAGTTGGAACAGAGACCGAATGAAGAGGGTACAATTTTGGTCATTGTAGATGGAGCTGCATTTGGTTCAGAGATGAAAGATATCAGTGAATGCATTAAAACACAGGGAAACATTGTACTCTATGCACCAGAATCTTTTGAGTGGTTGTTACTTTCAACAAAGGAAATACCGGAAGTAAAAGTAGAAACAATACTTCAGAATCCGGAAGAATATATAGACAGTAAAGAGTATATCAGTTGGGAACGATATTTTACAGATTTATTGATAGAAAGTACCAGTAAGAATTTTATATGGGCATATTCGAAGAAAAGGCTTACAAAGGCGTACTTTGCTCCAAGAATAGTGAATGCGGTAAAAACAATCATGAAATTGGTAGACTGGGAAAAATCATTCTGAAAAGTCAGAAAAACCCTTTTCTATTATCGTATTACATGGTATACTGAATACCGAAATGAATGATATGCAAAATAGGATTTTATGCGTCAAGTGTTCGGTGAATGGGGAGTTGTCACTGAAACGAAAAGTGCGTCTTACGGTATATTATCCGCACCCGTTGCAAACAATATAAGAGGATATCTCATATTGTGTTAGGGAATGTTTTCGACATACATTCTATCACAATTGGAGATATCCTTTTTAATTTGGTCAAAAGGATAATCTCCATTTCAAAAATACAAAGGAGGTTATTTTTTAATGGTTGACAAAGTGAAAATTGAGCAGGCAGTCCGTCTGCTTCTGGAAGGTATCGGTGAAGATATCACACGGGAAGGTCTGATTGATACTCCTGACAGGATTGCCCGCATGTGTGAAGAAATTTACGGAGGTCTTGGTCATGAAGCGGATCAGCATCTGTTAAAGCAGTTTCCTGTAGAAAATAATGAAATCGTGCTGGAAAAAGACATCACCTTTTACTCCATGTGTGAGCATCATCTGATGCCTTTTTATGGAAAAGCTCATCTTGCATACATCCCCAACGGCAAAGTTACCGGTTTAAGCAAACTGGCACGTACAGTAGAGGTTTATTCCAGAAGGCCACAGATCCAGGAACGGCTTACTGTTCAGATTGCAGATGCTTTGGAGCGTACTCTGGATCCAAAAGGAATTATGGTAATGCTGGAAGCGGAACATACCTGTATGACCATGCGCGGAATAAAAAAACCAGGAAGCAAAACAATCACTACTGTAACCCGTGGTGCGTTTACAGAAGATAAGGAACTGCAGAAAATGTTCCTTTCTATGGTAAAAGGATGAATAACAATTTTTCAGATATGGATCGTGTCAATCGGATCTGGAGGCACCCGGTTTATCAGGAACATTATAAAAAAATACAGGAACTTGAAAGTGAACGGATCTTCTGCCGTCATACCCCTGAACATTTTCTGGATGTTGCACGGTTGATGTACATTTATGCACTGGAGGAACATCTGGAGTTGCCCAAAGAGCTTATCTATGCAGCAGCACTTCTTCATGATATAGGACGTGCACAGCAATATCAGTACAACATTCCCCATGATATTGCAGGAGTAGAAATCGCACGGGAAATTCTGACAGATCTGCACTTTACAGAACAGGAAAAAGAACTGATTCTGTCTTCCATTGGACATCACCGAAAAGGAGATTCCTGCAGTACGCTGGCAGCACTTCTTTATAAAGCGGATAAGCAGTCCAGAAATTGTTTTTTATGTTCCGCTGCTTCCGAATGCTATTGGTCTGATGATAAAAAAAATATGAAAATTGAATACTGATCTTCTTCATAAGCACAAAAGAAAGGATGGGTTCTGCTCATGAAAATTGGAAACCGTTTTTTTGATACTAAGAATCATACTTACATAATGGGAATTTTGAATGTTACCCCTGATTCCTTTTCTGACGGCGGCAAATGGAATCATATGGATGAAGCTTTGAAACATACAGAGGCAATGATTGCTGATGGTGCAGATATTATTGATATCGGAGGCGAATCTACACGTCCCGGTCATACTCCTGTCAGTGCTGACGAGGAAGCACTGAGAGTTCTTCCTGTTATTGAAGCGGTCAAAAAACATTTTGACATTCCTGTTTCTGTAGATACTTTTAAGAGCAGTGTTGCTGAAAGCTCTATCCAGGCAGGAGCTGACCTGGTTAACGATATCTGGGGATTAAAATATGATCCGAAAATGGCAGCTGTGATCGCAAAATATGATGTGGCCTGTTGCCTGATGCACAACAAATCTAATACAGAATATCAAAACTTTCTCATTGATATGCTCGCCGAAACACAGGAATGTGTCAATCTTGCAAGACAGGCTGGCATTAAAGATGAAAAAATCATGCTTGATCCGGGAATTGGTTTTGGAAAAACATTTGAAATGAATCTGGAAGCAATGAATCACCTGGAGCTTTTTCAGAATCTGGGATTTCCGGTTCTCCTTGGTACATCCCGCAAATCCATGATCGGACTGGCACTGGATCTTCCTGTAGATCAGCGCGTGGAGGGGACTTTGGCTACCAGTGTAATTGGCGTAATGAAGGGATGCTCTTTTGTCCGTGTCCACGATGTTAAAGAAAACAAGCGTGTGATCCAGATGACAGAAGCAATCCTGGGACGCAGATAAATTACTGGCACAAAACAGATGGTAAATATAAATAACATACAGAAAGGATTTGCTGTTATGGATGAGACCAGATTAGACAAAATAGAAATTAAAGAGCTGGAGGTTTTTGCAAACCATGGTGTATATCCCGAGGAAAATGTTCTGGGACAGAAATTTGTTATTTCTGCCACGCTTTTTACCAGAACACGTCTGGCGGGATTAACCGATGAGTTGTCTGCTTCCATAAACTATGGCGAAGTCAGCCATATGATCACTGATTTCACCAGAAAACATACTTATAAACTTCTGGAATCTCTTGCAGAGAATCTTGCAGAAATGCTTCTTTGCTCTCTTTCCGGACTTGAAAAAATTACTCTGAAGATTGAAAAGCCCTGGGCACCGGTTGGTCTTCCTTTGAAAACCGTATCTGTGGAAATTACACGGAAATGGCATACTGCTTACATTGCTTTTGGCTCTAATATGGGTGATAAAAAGATGTATATAGACAATGGGATCCGTGGTCTGGCAGAGACAAAAGGATGCCGTATAGAGGCAATTTCCGATTATCTTATTACAGAACCTTACGGAGTTACTGATCAGGATGAATTTTTAAATGGAGTTCTGAAAATGCGGACACTTCTTACTCCTGGAGAATTGCTTGTGAGACTGCATCAGTTAGAACAGGCGGCAAACAGGGAACGTATCATCCACTGGGGACCAAGGACACTGGATCTGGATATCCTGTTTTATGATCAGGAAATTATTGATATGCCAGATCTTCATATTCCTCATATTGATCTGCACAACCGCGATTTCGTTCTTGTACCAATGAATCAGATTGCTCCGTATCTGCGACATCCTGTGTTAAATCAGACCATTTCGCAGCTTCTGGACAGCCTTCTGAACAAATCTGAAAATACTGCAAAATAAAGTGAACAGTAACCAGTAACGATATTTTGTTGAATGTTCCATTGATATTTACTTTGCCATTTTTTACAAACAGTGCTATGATATATTCAATGGAAATTCTATAAAAGAGAAAACATCTACAGGAGGGCAAAAAATTATGAAAATCAGACGCGAAGAACACATGGCAGGTGGAAATGGTCACGTAATCATCAAAGAAATCCTTGATGCAGAACAGTTGAATGGTAAATGTGGACTGTATGCACAGGTAACCCTGGAGCCGGGATGTTCACTGGGATATCATGAACATCATGGAGAAAGTGAAACCTACTATATTTTACAGGGACAGGGCGAATACAATGACAACGGTACCTATCGTCCGGTAAAAGCAGGAGATATTACATTCACACCGGACAATCATGGACATGCACTTGCAAATACAGGAAATACAGATCTGGTTTTTATGGCTCTGATCATTAAAGACTGATATAAAAAACAGCAGCACATATTTCTTATGGAAATAATGACTGCTGTTTTTATTACCAGGACAGACTGATTATAATAAAAAATAGTATAAACCAGGTATCATTTCATAATCATTCAAATGGAGAATCAAACTATGTACAGAAAAACAGCAAAGAAGTTACTGAAATTCATAGAGAAAAGCCCTACTGCATTTCAGGCAGTGACGGAGATGACCAAAAGGCTTGACAAAGAAGGCTTTGAAGAATTGAAAGAGGAGGATCACTGGAAGCTTAAAAAAGGCGGAAATTATTATGTGACCAGAAATCATTCTGCGATCATAGCTTTTTCCATTCCGCAGAAGCCTGTGTGGAAGTTTCATATTATGGCAAGCCACAGTGATTCCCCTTCCCTTAAGATTAAGGAGAATCCTGAGATAGAGGTGGAGAATGCTTATATCAAACTGAATGTGGAGCGTTACGGTGGAATGATTCTGTCTCCATGGTTTGACAGACCTCTGTCAGTGGCAGGAAGGCTGATCGTCCGTCAGGATGGAAAAATCAGAGAGAAGATGGTGGCTGTGGACAGAGATCTGCTGGTTATTCCTAATCTTGCCATTCATATGAACAGGGAAGTAAATGACGGATATAAATATAATGTGCAGAAGGATATGCTGCCTCTTTTCAGCGATAAGGAAGGAAAGGGCAGATTTATGGAAACTGTGGCTGAGGCCGCAGAAGTAAAGACAGAAGATATTCTGGGACATGATCTGTTTCTTTATGACAGAACTCCGGGTACTCTGTGGGGAGTAAATGAGGAATTTGTTTCTGCACCCAGACTGGATGATCTGCAGTGTGCATTCTCTTCTATGGAGGGATTCCTGCAGGGAAATCGTGAAGAAAGCATTTCTGTACATTGTGTGCTGGATAATGAAGAAGTGGGAAGCAGTACAAGACAGGGCGCTGCTTCTGCTTTCCTGAAGGATACTCTGATGCGGATCAATATGGGACTGGGACGTACCCAGGAGGAATATTATATGGCACTTGCAGACAGTTTTATGATTTCTGCAGATAATGCTCATGCTCTCCATCCAAACTATACGGATAAGACAGATCCGGTAAACCGTCCGGTGCTGAATGAGGGAATCGTGATCAAGTACAATGCAAACCAGAAATATTGTACAGACGGAGTGTCCGCTGCAATTTTCAAGGATATCTGTGACAGGGCAAAGGTGCCGTACCAGACCTTTGTGAACCGTTCGGATATGGCAGGCGGATCCACGCTGGGAAATATTTCCAATACCCAGGTTCCTGTGAAAACAGTGGATATCGGTCTGGCACAGCTTGCCATGCATTCTGTATATGAAACAACAGGTGCGAAAGATACAGAGAGCCTGGTTAAGGCAGCGACAGTGTTTTTTGCATAGTTTGCAGGTACACTGGCAGATAAACGTAAATATAAAAATCAGGAGATAAGAAAGTGAACAGAAAAGCAGTGTTTTTTGATGCAGACGGAACACTCTGCGATATGGAAAAGGGTGTACCCCAGAGCACAAAGGAGGCATTGAAGAAATTAAGAGAAAACGGTCATGACGCATGGCTTTGCACAGGCAGGAGCAGGGCCTTTGTTTCCCGGTATCTGGAAGAGCTTCCGTTTACCGGTATGATCAGTGCCTGCGGGGCTACCATTGAAAAGGATGGAGAACGTCTTTTTAATAAAGAGATGCCCCCGGAAGTTGCAAAAAAATCAGTGGAAATCCTGCGCAGATATGGTCTGGTCCCGGTTATGGAAGGTGCAGATTTCATGTATTATGATAAGGATGAATATAATACAGATGTGAACTGGTATACGGATCTGATCACAGAATCTTTAGGATCTAAATGGCGTCCCATCAGGGGAAATGAAGATTGTATGCGCATTAATAAGATCAGTGCCAAAATGATAAAAGGCTGTGATGCAGAAGCTGCCTGTAGGGAACTGAGTGAGTATTATGACATTATCCGTCATGAGAGTGGTTCAGGGATTGCGGGAACCACCATTGAACTTGTCCCAAAGGGCTTTAACAAGGCAGTGGGGATCTCGGCAGTGTGCAGACTCTTTGATATTCCATGGGAGGATACGATCGTGTTTGGAGACAGCAATAATGATCTCGCCATGTTTGAATATGCGGCCGTGAAGGTTGCCATGGGAAATGGTTCAGAGAAAATAAAAGCTCTGGCTGATCATATTACACAGGATATGTTCCATTATGGAATCAGAAACGGACTGGAATATCTGAAGCTAATATAAACATAAAAAGCCTGGGCTCAGATCAGTCCCAGGCTTTTGCATATATAAAGCCAGATTGTCATGGTAAAGGAGCTTAACAGAGTGGTAGTCATAACCACACCGGAAGTAAAATCGCCGTCATAATCCATGTTTTTGGCCATGATATAACAGCTTACAGTAGTGGCAGAACCAAGCATGATAATGATCGCAACCAGCATATCATGGGAAAATCCCAGAAGCACAGCCAGTGGAAGAAATACAGCTTCATATCCCACAAGCTTCAGAAAGCTACATGCGATCAGTGGTTTCGGCCTTGCGAATGCCTTGCCGAATTTCAGTGCGCCACCCATGGCCATCAGCCCAAGAGGAGTCGCTGTTTTTCCGAGATTATCTACGGCAGTATTCAGAATTGTTGGCATTGGCAGATGAAGCAGCGACCATACCATACCTGTCAGGATACCAAGGATAATAGGGTTCGTGGCGATTCCTTTCAGGGTTCGGATAAGTTTTGCGGTATCAAGTTTACCGCCGCCGGGAGCGAACAGTGACAGTGTTATAACTGCCATCACATTATAAAGCGGCACACTTCCGATGATCATAAGTGGTGCCATTCCTGCGTTTCCGTAAAGATTCTGGATAATTGCAATTCCAAGGATCGCAGCGCTGCTCCGGTAAGAAGCCTGGATAAATTCGCCCTGGATATTTCGCGGTTTCAGCAGATAGGAAAGTCCTGTGGAAATTCCGATACTGATCAGTGTGACAAAGAAGCAGAACAATACAAATTTCGTATTCCATACACTGTAGAAATCTGACTTTGCAATATCCAGAAACAAAAGCGCAGGCAGAGCTGCATTAAATACGAACTTATTCAGACGGCTGACAAAGGTGTCATCAAAGAGTCCGATCTTCCGAAAAAAGAGCCCGAGCATCAGGGTGAGAAAAATCGGGATTGTAGCATTAAGACAGAAAATAAGATTCTCCATTTTCATAAATCCTTTCAAAAAATAATTTCTGTACAAAAAGTACGGTTCATAAGGTGATTGCTATATCACAATAACACCATGATTATAAACGTTTGACAGGAATTGTCAAATTCCTATTTCTGTGTTATTCTGAAAAAAATGGTTGCTGTTCAGTATGCCTTGCAGATTGTGGGAATGATTTTTCAGACACGCTCTAAGAGCAGAGTGAACAGTAATAAAATTGCAGACAGTGGAGTGGTGGATCATGAAGTATGGAAAGATAAGGATAGAAGATGGATTTCTGGTTTTTACCAGACATATGATGATAAACAATCTTCCATGTAAAGACATTGTATGGGCATATATGCGAAAAGAGGGAGCAGATGAAGGTGATGACAGACAGCTGAGTGTAAATTATCTTGTAATTGTTACCAGACGTAAGAAGAGATACAAGTTCGATATGACAGAAAAAGAGATTCATGAGTGTATCCGCATTCTTAAGATATTAAACCCGGATATGGCAACAGGTTTCCCGAAGGGCGGCAGGATATCTCTTCATAGTCTGCCGAATACCAGAGATCTGGGTGCGATCGTTACAGCTGATGACAGACACATCCTGCCGAGGAGGCTTCTGAGAAGCGGGGAACTTTATCATATTTCAGAGAGCGATAAGAACAGACTCAGAGAAGAATACAATCTGAAGACGGTGATCGACCTGCGTTCGGCAGAAGAGAGAAAATGTAAACCGGATACTATTATAGCAGAAGTAGAATACTACCATGTACCGGTTGTGGATGAGGATGTGCAGGTTATCAGCAACAGAGAACAGTTTGTGAAAATGCTTGCAGGACTCCCGGATGATATGGAAGAATATATGATCAGACAGTACAGGAATTTATGCATGGATCAGTTGGTGTTGAAACAGTATGCGAAGTTTATCGATATTCTTTTCAGGCAGGAAAAAGGTGCTGTTTTGTGGCATTGCGGAACTGGAAAGGACCGTACAGGGATCGGGACTGCTTTTCTGCTCAGTCTGCTGGGGGTGGAGGAAGATGTGATATATGAAGACTATCTGCGCACAAACCGTTATATGGAGCCCAAACTGGTATATATGCAGAGACTTGTACAGACCTGGCCGGAGGCAGATGAGAAAATGACCGAGAAGCTTCCGATTATATATAATGTAAAAGAGGAGTATCTGGCTGCTGTTTTTGAAACAGTGAAAAAGACTTATGGTTCTATGGAAAGGTTTTTCCAGACCGTATTTTATCTGAAACCGAAAATGATCGAAGAGTTCAGAAATAAATATCTGATATAGGCAGTTAATTCGATGTTTTTACAAAAGCTGTCACAGAAAGACATTTGTTTTTGTGCGAAAAATTTATTGACAAAATCACGATTATTGATATAATGGTAACCATACGAGCTATTTATTATATTAACGTGGTGAAAATGTACACGTTGAAAGCAGGTGGGACATGCAGAAGAGAGTATTATCCCTGTTAGTAGATAATACTGCAGGTGTAACAACCAGAGTATCTGGATTATTCAGCCGCAGAGGCTATAACATCGACAGCATTACCGGAGGTGTAACAGCGGACGAGCGTTTTTCCAGAATTACCGTTGTGTGCAGCGGGGATGAACTGATTCTGGAGCAGATCACGAATCAGCTTGCCAAGCTTGTAGATGTAAGAGATATTAAGATCCTGGAGCCGGACAACAGCGTATGCCATGAATTAATGATGATCAAGGTGGCTGCGAAACCGGAGCAGAGACAGGGACTCATTTCCATAGCGGATGTTTTCCATGCGAAAGTTGCAGACGTAAGTGTGGATTCCATGATATTGGAGATGACAGGCAACCATAATAAATTGGAAGCATTTCTTGAGCTGATGGGTGATTACGAGATTCTCGAACTTGCACGTACAGGAATGACCGGTTTATCAAGAGGTTCGCAGGATGTAACCTATTTCTGATGAAAGACAGGAAGGCTTTTCGGAACGCAGGAAATTGAAAAATATCTCAGAAACAGTACATATTATAGTTTGCTAGGGGAGCATCCCTTAACGATAAATTTTTTTACGATTAGCAGGAGGAAAATAAAATGGCTAACAAGATTTTTTATCAGGAAGATTGTAATTTAAGCTTACTGGATGGTAAAAAAATTGCAATTATTGGATACGGAAGCCAGGGACATGCACATGCTCTGAACTTAAAGGATTCCGGATGTGATGTCATTATCGGTCTTTATGAAGGCAGCAAATCCTGGAAGAGAGCTGAAGAGCAGGGCTTTAAGGTATATACAGCAGCTGAAGCAGCTAAACAGGCAGATATCATCATGATTCTTATCAATGATGAATTACAGGCTAAACTTTACAAAGAATCCATCGAGCCAAACCTTGAAGAAGGCAACATGTTAATGTTTGCTCATGGTTTCAATATCCATTTCGGATGCATCAAACCACCAAAGAATGTTGACGTTACAATGATCGCTCCTAAAGCACCTGGTCATACAGTAAGAAGTGAGTATCAGGCTGGAAAAGGAACACCTTGTCTTATCGCTGTAGAGCAGGATTACACAGGAAAAGCTCAGGATCTTGCACTGGCATATGGTCTTGGAATCGGCGGAGCAAGAGCTGGTCTTCTTGAAACTACATTCCGTGTAGAGACAGAGACAGACCTCTTTGGTGAGCAGGCTGTACTTTGCGGTGGTGTTTGCGCACTTATGCAGGCTGGTTTCGAAACACTTGTTGAAGCTGGTTATGATCCAAGAAATGCATACTTTGAATGTATTCATGAAATGAAGCTGATCGTAGACCTGATTTATCAGTCAGGATTCGCAGGAATGAGATATTCTATCTCCAACACTGCTGAATATGGTGATTACATCACAGGACCTAAGATCATCACAGAAGATACAAAGAAAGCTATGAAGAAAATTCTTTCTGATATCCAGGATGGTACATTTGCAAAAGACTTCTTACTTGATATGTCTGATGCAGGTGCACAGGTTCACTTCAAAGCTATGAGAAAGAAAGCTTCTGAGCATCAGTCTGAGAAAGTTGGCGAAGAAATCCGTAAACTTTACAGCTGGAATGGCGAAGACAAACTTATCAACAACTAATCTGAATATGATTAAATTAAAATCCCCTGCTGAATGGCAGGGGATTTTTTATGTTATAGGAAATTACTCTGTAATGTTCCTATAACATAAAAAAGCCCTCCGGGCAGGATCGCACTGCGACGGAGAGGAATTATGTCGCTGAAGCGACCCGCCGCAGGCGGAGAATCCTGCAAGCAGGATTCTTTCTTGTATGTACTGACTCAATGATGGTTGTTTGTTCTGTATTATGCAATTCTTAAGATTATGCATAATATAATAAGATGCAAATCAATCTCAACGTTTTATAATTCGATAATCTGCCCTTTTTCTACGTCATATCTGCAGTACTTACCATTTCCGGAAATAAATGGCTGATATGTATCTGTCCTGTTATCTTTAAGATATACAATTCCGGTAGCGATCATCTCCACTAATGAAAAGCGTTCGCTGAGACTGGAAATCCACTTATATGTTTTGTCCTTTGATGAATTTGCCATAACCATATTGTAGGCATGTCCGTCTTCGGTGGCTTCCAGAGAAAAATATACTTTCTCTGCCTTATCAGGAGCATCAAAGACCTGACTTGTAATATAGGAAGAAAAATTGGTGCTTACAAAATTTCGGAAAGATTTTATATCATAAGTAATTCCGGATACTTCGTCTGTGATTTTATCTCCGCGTTCCAGACGTGTTTTAATAATCTTTAGTACCTCTACAGTCCAGTTGATAAAAGAGATACTACTGTAATTCATACTTTCCATCAACTGTTCGATTAGTTTGCGTGACAGGATATTGGAGCGTATTGCCTCATCATAAAGTTCTCTGTTCATGACATTTTCCCTCTTTTTTGATTATTTGTAACTATTCAGCAGTCTACTATCCCGCGAGGTGTTTTGGCATGAACATGCCAAAATCCCGAGACATACAAGTCAAAATCCCATCGCCGAAGGCGATTTTTAATGGATTTTGACTCGTAACTGTGAAGGTACTGAACAGTTACGATTATTTTATGTTTGTTATAGTGTTTCCGCACATTTCTATGTTATACTGATTATAAATCTGTTTGTTGTAAAATGCAACAAAAAACGGACGAATAAATAAAAATATTTGTGAACAGTAACGAATATATTGTTGCCTGTATTTTTGTTTCTCGGAACGATAATGAGACATAAGGAAAATTGAGGAGGATAAAATGGAGATAGAAGAAGAGTTTATTTCGGGATTTTGCAGAACATGTAATGGAGGGCAGACTGTCTGCTGCGAATATACGATGGAAGGAGATAAAAGAACCCTCACATTTATGGATTGTGCACATGACAGATGTGTGAATTATGCTGCCTGTGAAATCTACAAACAGGCACATGAAATGGAACGATAAGAATATGTGAGGGTGTACGAAAAGCAGTGAACTGCGAAATGTATTGCTGAGAACGGAGGGGATAGTAACCCGCAAATGCTGTAATTATCGGATTAACCGGAGTTGGAATCAAACATATATGAAAAATAGGCATCTTTGAATGCAGAATAGTTATTTCTGGAAATAGGGACAGAGGAAATGCCGGTAGTGACCATAGTTCTTGTGAACTGTTTTATGTGGGACAGGTTTACAATATAGCTTCGGTGACATTTAAAGAATCCTTTTTCCGGAGTAAAGACCCCTTCACACTTTACAAATAATTCGCGGATTTTTAAAGTAGTTCCATTTGAAAGGCAGACCAGAACCTGTTTATTCTGAGCTTCCAGATAATCTACATCATTGAGCGTAATTGAGCAGAATCCGTCTGCAGTATGTGCGACGAAAGTTTCAGCCGGAACATGATAAGTTTTAAAAAAATCATCCATAACAGAAAAAAGTTTCAGAGTATTTACTGGTTTTAAAAGATAATGAAAAGCTTTTACATCATAGGAATCCAGGGCAAATTCTCTGGAAGAAGTCAGAAAAATCACAGGAACAGTCAGTCCCATGCTGCGTATTTCTCTTGCTGTATCTATGCCGTTTAATAATGGCATGATGATGTCGAGAAAAATCAGATCTACCGGAATTGTCCGGAGAGCTGTTAACAGATCATCACCGTTGGAATATGGATACAGGGTAAGTGAAAAATCATTTTTTTCCGCCCAGTGAGTCAGAAGTGAACTTAATTCCCGGGTAAAGAGTATTTCATCATCACAAATTGCAATATTCATAATTTTTATCAAAACCTTTCTGTGAGTGAATAAATGTTATGTATTGTATCCGGCAGTGGAAATCCTGTGTCAGATGATAATTCGCAGGACAAAGCAATGGTCCACGATAGAAAAATGACACTGTCCATGCAATTGTTCCACATAATAAATAATACTCCTGACACCGATTCCATGCCCGTTTCTGGTAGAAACCGGAACTCCATCTACAAATGCCGGAATTTTTTCTACGGGATTTTCCAGTTGGAACAGAATGTGATTCTTTTTCTGTGAAAGAGTAAGCCGGGCCCATTTTGAAGGTGATTCCAGCTGCTCCAGTGCATGCATGGAGTTTTCCAGCGCATTGGACAGGATTGTACAGAGGGACAGATCGGAGCATGGAAGTTCTTTTCCTGTAGAAACATTGCATATAAGAGACAATCCTCTGTCTGTGAAACGGGAATGATAAATGGAAAGCACAGAGTTCAGCATTTCATTTCCGGAATAGGCGGCGATGATCGTATCGTCATATGCAGAATTAATTTCATGGATGTATTCCTGTGCTTTATCCGGATGTCCGTTTTGCAGCTGGGTCAGAATAATACTCAGATGGTGGCGCATATCATGCCGCAGGATCGCCAGTCTCTGGCTGCTGATCTTTACCTGTTCAATTTCGTTTTGCATGGATTGAAGCTGCATTTCACGAAGATTGCTGTATTGCGTTATCTCCTGTTTATTCTCATATTCCTGAAAGTAGATGATGAGAAATACCAGGTAGGCAATGCAGAATGCAAATCCCATGAACTCAACAACTGCTTTATTTCCGGAATAAAGTAAAGTTGAAAACTTGGTGGAAGCATAATCAAAAACGTAATATACAAATGGCAGGAAACCGATGATGGAAAGCTCACGTGCATTTTTTGTAAAAATTGTTTTTGTAGATCGAAATACATATCGATAAAGAAGGACAAAAGTTAAGGTTGTTGTTAAGATCCGCACAGAATAATAACACCACTGTAATCCTGTTATTGCCAAAGCGAATAATCCGGTCCAGTTGCTTATCTGGCAACACAGATAGGCAGAAAAGACAGAAACAGCGGAAGAAATCAGAGGATACTTATAATGAACGGAGAGGAATAAAACCAATGGAAAATGTACGATCAGAGGATAGGACATATTTGCAAGAGTTTCCCCAAATAATGCCAGATCAATTACATATAACAGTCCCTGCCCTAAAAATAACAGAAACATAGTCAGGATATTTTTTCTGATCGGTTTGATCCCAAGAAAAAATGCAGAACAGTAAATTCCAAAGAGCATGGTAGTGACACCATGAACAGCAGATAAAATCTGTTCAGACATAACAGCACCTCCGTCTGATAAGGATTAATAAAATTTATCATCAAAATGTTGTATATATATCAAGTATAAAAGATTTCAAATTTAAAGACAACCTTTTTCCATACCATTCACGCCATATAATTACTGTTCGCGTGAAAGAGAAAAAATGCTGTTGTTCTGTGTTATAATCAGTCTATAAAGGAATATCGAAAAAACATACGAGGAAGGAGATGAAAGAGAGAGCATATTTAACGATATACCGGCGCTAGATGAAAAAAGAAAACAGAAGAAAAACAGACCTGATGGAAAAGTACCATGCAGGTCTGTTTTTATATCATTCTTTCCTGTTTTTACTTATTTACATCAATATAACTGTACAATGTATATTTGGAGATTCCGAAATAATTTGCAACCTTATCTCCGGATTTTGTAATAAGGAAAGCACCTGCATCATTTAAGAACTGAATAGCAGTAACCTTATCCTCCTTATTCATTAAAGGAACAGGTTTGCCTACCAGAGCTACAGATTCTTCGATCAGATGATCAAGAAGATCATTGACATTATGAGTGATCTCTTTGGGCTTCTCTTCCTTATTTTCCGGAGTGACAAGAGAATGAAGGGCAGATTCGATCATAGTAAGCTTGGTAATGTCATAATTGATTCCGAAAACATAATGAAGGGTACCATCGTCATCATGAATGTAGGAAGTGCTGCACTTCAGGATCTTGCCGTCTGCTGTTTTCATCAGATAACCGGTATGGTCTTCGGGGGTTGCTCCTTTTTCCTGATTGCGGATCGCATCAAAAACAGCATTGGATGGTCCGTCTCCGATATCTCTGTTTGTAACATGACCATTTACGATGTAGACGATGGAATGTTCCGGCTCCGAAGTTTTCAGATCATGGATTACTACTTCACAGTCAGGTCCGAACTGGGAAGCAAGATCAGCAGCGATTTGTTTTAACACAGTAAGTCGTCCCATTTGATTTCCTCCTATTAATATAACTTTTAAACGGATCATAACCGAATCAGGCAGGGGCTTCTATAGTCTGAGCAGTAACAGTCATTCGATTATGAGCATGTAGTAAAGCGGATAAATTTATCCGTCAAAACGTTCAGTGCAGACACATGGAAACTGCACATTTTTTATATTCTATCATAAAAAAAAGGAAATAAAAAGAGCCTAAAAAAAATAAATGTGAATACCTTAAAAAATTTGTGATTATAATCATAAATCATTGAAGTGATATAGGAATCGTGGTATATTTTAAACATGAGAATTGCGATAAGTTAGGGGTAAAATACTTTTTGTCCCTAACTTATAATAAAGAAAGGGGTGTCAGAAACAGTGAAAACTTTACTGAAGAATGGTACAGTAGTATCGGGGGATATGTCTGTCAGAGAAGATGTTCTTATAGATGGAGAGAAGATTGTAAAAGTAGGCCGGAATCTGGAAGCAGAGGATGCACAGGTAGTTGATGTAAACGGTAAGCTGCTTTTTCCGGGATTTATAGACGGACATACACATTTTGACCTGGAAGTGGCAGGAACAGTGACGGCAGATGATTTTGAAACAGGAACAAGAGCTGCCATTGCAGGAGGTACAACTCTGGTGATCGATTATGCGTCTCAGGATAAAGGTGGCCATACGCTGAGGGAAGGCCTTGAGAAGTGGCATGAGAAAGCAGATGGGAAATGTTCCTGTGATTATTCTTTCCATATGTCTATTGTGGAATGGAATGAGGAAACTCAGAGAGAAATACAAGATATGATCAATGAAGGGATTACCAGTTTTAAGCTTTACATGACTTATCCGGCAATGATCGTAGATGACGGTGACCTTTATAAGATTATTAAGAAATTAAATGAATACGGATGTTTTGCAGGGGTACATTGTGAGAATGCAGGGGCAATCGATGCGTTGATCGCAGAAGCCAAAAAAGAGGGACGTCTGGGACCTGAGAATCACCCGCTGGTGCGTCCGGATATTATGGAGGCAGAGGCAGTTCACCGCCTTCTTGTGATCGCAGATGCAGCAAATGCTCCTGTAATGGTAGTACATCTTACCAACCGGAAAGCATTTGAAGAAGTTATGCGTGCCAGAATGAACGGACAAAAGGTATATGCGGAAACCTGTCCGCAGTATCTGCTTCTGGATGACAGTGTATATTCAAAACCGGATTTTGAAGGTGCCAAATACGTGTGTGCACCTCCAATCCGTAAGAAAGCAGATCAGGACTGCCTGTGGAAAGCACTGGCGAATGATCAGATCCAGACGGTTGCAACTGACCAGTGTAGCTTTACAATGGAGCAGAAAGCTCTTGGTAAAGATGATTTCACGAAGATTCCGGGAGGGCTGCCGGGAGTACAGACGAGAGGAACTCTGCTTTATACATACGGTGTACGCACAGGCAGGATCACGCAGGAACAGATGTGCCGTCTGTTAAGTGAGAATGCAGCTAAACTTTACGGAGTGTATCCCAATAAGGGCGTGATACGTGAGGGAAGTGATGCAGATATTGTTGTATTTGATCCTGAGAAGGAAAACGTTATCTCTGCAAAGACACATCTGTATCATACGGATAATAATCCATATGAGGGATTTAAGCTTCATGGAGATATTGACAGCGTATATTTAAGAGGAGCTCATGTGGTGCAGGATGGAAAAGTAATTCTGGAGAAAACAGGAAAATATATTAAACGCGGTAAGAATCAGATGTAAAATATATATTTTATGGAATTGTTGTAATCAGGTAAGTCCCCTAGAGCGTGTCTGAAAAAGGCTTTCTGCAAGATGTGCGTCACAATTTGTGGGATATTTTGCCCGGATGAGGGCGCCGTAGTGGGCTACGGCAACTGAATTCGGGTGAAATATCCTGCAAAGTGGGGCGTGCAGATTGCGGGAATGATTTTTCAGACACGCTCTAGGGAGATTGCGAAGAGTAATAAGCAGTGAATATAAAGAATAACAAGAGGTGACAGAAAATGAAACATGAAGTAAATGTAATGGGAAAACAGTGTCCGATTCCGGTAGTGATGACAAAGAAGGTTATTGATAATGCGGCAGTCGGTGATGAGATTGAAATTCTGATCGATAATGAAACCGCAGTGAATAATCTGAGCAGACTTGCAAATAAAACAGGTTGTACGTTTGTATCTGAAAAACTGGGAGACAAAAAGTATCAGGTGAAGATGGCAGTACAGACTGAACAGACAGGTGGTACCTTGGAAGAAGAGGAATTTGTCTGCGAAGCACCGCATAAAAAAGTGACGGTAGCAGTAATCTCCTCAAATGTTATGGGAAATGGTGATGATGAACTGGGAAAGATTTTGATTAAAGGATTTATCTATGCCCTTTCTCAGATGGAAACACATCCGGATACAATCCTTTTCTATAATGGAGGTGCAAAACTTACAACAGAAGACTCTGAAAGTCTGGAAGATCTGAAAAAGATGGAAGAAGAAGGCGTGGAAATCCTGACCTGCGGTACCTGCCTGAAGCATTATGGACTGATGGAGAAACTGATGGTTGGAAAAGTTACCGATATGTATACGATTGCAGAGCGTATGACAGGTGCAGATAAGGTGATTCGTCCGTAAGAAAATGAAGGCCATCATATCTGAGAAAAAAGACAGATATGATGGTATTTTAAACTTTTATTGCAATTTCTGTTCTCTGATATTGTGGTATCTGGCATATCCGGTAAGAATCAGAGTCAGGGCACCATCGCCTGTTACGTTACAGGCTGTCCCAAAACTGTCCTGAAGGGCAAAGATAGTCAGCATCAGAGCTGTAGCAGAATCGCCGAATTTCAGGATACCGGTGATAATACCGAGAGATGCCATAACGGTGCCTCCCGGTACACCCGGAGCACCAATGGCAAAAATTCCAAGCAGGACACAGAAAAGAACCATGGCCCCCGGCGCAGGAACTGCACCATAGAGAATTTTGGAGATTGCCATACAGAAGAATACTTCTGTGAGGACAGAACCACAGAGATGAATATTGGCAAACAGTGGAATACCAAAATCTACCATATCCTTTCGGAGAGGTTTTGCTCTGTGTGCGCATTGGAGGGCGACTGGCAGTGTGGCAGCAGATGACATGGTACCTATGGCTGTGAGGTAGGCGGGACCATAATGTTTCACAACTTTCAGAGGATTTTCTCTGGAATAAATTCCTGCAAGTATATATAGAAGAGCTATCCAGATAAAATGTCCAATCAGAACAATGACGATTACCTGAAGGAATACAGGAAGCTGTCTGGTGATTGTTCCTTCGTATGCCAGTGAACAGAAAGTCAGTCCGATGAAGTATGGGAGAATCGGAATAATGACTCTTGATACAATAGCCAGTATGATCTTCTGAAATTCTTCAAGAAAAGAAGAAATCAGACTGGCTTTTGTCCATGCAGATGCAAGTCCCAGCATAATGGCCAGTACAAGTGCACTCATGACAGGCATTATCTGTGGAATGGAAAGTTCAAAAACTACATCCGGCAAAGCTTTGAGATGACTGGCAGTGGAGCTGAAGGACAAATGTGGGATCAGCAGGTATCCGGATAATGCAGAGAATAAAGCAGCTCCCAGTGAGGAAGCATAAGCAATACTGACTGCAACACCTAACATTCTGGAAGCATTGTTTCCGAGTCTGGTAATAGATGGTGCGATAAATCCAATGATGATCAGCGGAACAGAAAAGCTGATCAGCTGACCA
>NZ_JBWJVP010000273.1:0-6502 GCF_056339915.1 Blautia sp. ZXY-1-B12
TCACTGACCATACCATATGGTAATTAATATTACACACAAGTGCGGTAATGTATAAGATTTTCTTTCATACATATATGATACCATGATATCAAAAACTTCGCAATAAAATATCGAACATATTTTCTTTTTATAATGCTGGATACAGCTTTTTATAGGGAGAAATTGAATGAAAACCGTCTTGTTATTTTTATTTATTATGAGTGCAGATATGCACAGTTTGCGCTTTCATCTCGGTAATTGAATTGCCGAGGATTCCCGCTTATTATCCTAACCTTTTCCGAACTATAGCAATCCTCATAAATAATGCATTTAAGACAGTTCAGCAGAGTGCGAAAGACAAGGAAGATATCTGCAAGCGTGCTGACCGCACGGCAAAGATATCTGACGCAAGATTTCACACTCTGATGGGCCGGATTAAGATGCATTATTTTAGAGGATTGCTATAAAACCATTTTCAAATGCATTCATTTGTATAATATACGTAATTGTTTTTCTGTCTTGTACTTTCTCCGTCCTCTGCATATAACAGAGAAAGAAAATTTTACAGAGATTTTTCATTAGCGAGCATGTGTATTTTACAAACTGTTTCTATAATAGTAATCAAAGAATTGAAAGAGAAAAGAGGAATCATTATGTATCAGACATTATGGAATTCTATTAATAAACAGGTAAAAAACTCACATGCTTCCGCAGCTTTTCTGGCTGTTTCACTTATGGGCTGGACAACGATCGGTCTTCTGGCAGGATTTTTGATCTGCATGATCGGCGGTATGTCCTTCGTTACAAAGATAACCGTTGTTCTTTGCAGTGGCGGATATACAGGACTGATTCTTGGTTTCTTTGGCGGTATTTTATATCTGTACAGATCAGAACCCCACCATTTGGCTGACGCCACCCCTTCACAGGTTTCCACTACTTCTAAAATATCTCTCAACGCCAAGACAGCTGCCCGGTAATAAATCGGACAGCTGTTTTTTTGTGTACGCTGTCAGGCGCACACAGTTACAAAAAAATGGTGAACCGGACTGAATTCACCATCTTTTTTCTTTATCTTCTGTTATTAATAACCTCTCTCGCCATATCTGCAAGTTCACCGGCAGATAATTTTCCATCTATTTGCAGCAAATCATACTGGATGCCATCTTTATTCCAGTTAACGCTTTGAACCTGACTGACTTCAATCTGAGAAGCGCTGCCATCGTAACTGAATACAACTTTTCCACTGGCCTGGTCTTTTTTATCCTGTTCTGTCAATTCGTAATCATCCGATACTACTTTATTTATATAATGTACATAATACAGATTTGTTCCATTTATAGTGGCAATAATATCACCTGCCGGTGTAAGCTTTGAATTGAACTTCTGCTGTTCAAACGATACAACATCTCCATTCTTCTGATAATCAAAGGACACAGATTTAAACTTCTCAATTACATTTGCATTGTCGTCCTTAAAACTGTTTTTTACAATATTGCCATCCTTGAAGCAGTACCCGTTCTCAAAGGTATCAATCAGTACCGGTCTATACCCAATATCCTTTGTAACCTGTTCTGCCGTTGGAAGAGATGTATAATCAGCACGTGATGCAGATGAACCTGTCCACATTGAAATCTTTCCTGTTGCCGCCACAGCAGTAGCTCCAATTGTAAGTGTTGCAGCTATCAACAAAGGTAATATTTTCTTTTTTGATCTCATAGTCGTTTGCTTCCTTTCTGTATCTGCGAAATCAAGTTTTGCATAAACTCTCTGTCTGATATTCTCTGTATCAATATCAAGAGCATTGCAGGAAGTATCTGCCTGTTTTTGTATTCCCAATTCTTTAAGCAAATTTTTTCTTCTCATAATCTTTCCTCCGCATTCGATAACATTTTTCTGAGTTTTCTTTTTCCTCTTGAAAGTCTGGTCTTAACTGTAGAAATGTTAAGTCCCATTGCTTTTGAAATGTCCTTGATTTTTTCATCAAATTTATACCGTCTTACAAAAATCTCGCTGTCAGGTTCGCCAAGGCTCATAACTGTTTCCCATACATAATTATTGTGAAAATTCTCTTCCATGAAATTTTTGCCATCTGACAGTTCAATATCTTCAAGAAATGTATGATCCGTTTTTCTGTTTATCCGTTTCAGAGCAAAATTCCGGGCAACGGCAGCAAGATATGACCGTAATGTACCTTTCTGTAAATCTATCCTCCCGGCATTCTTCCAGAGTACAACAAACACATCTGCCACAATTTCTTCAATATCCTCTTTCGGAAGTGAATTGCCGGTCATATGATACAAAACAGTACTCAAATACGGTGTATAAATTCGGATTGCTTCATCTATTGAATTTTTTTCTCTGTTCCTGAGACGCTGCAAAAGCTCTGCTTCATCTGTCATATCAACCCAACTTTCTTTTTAATACTTTCAAAAATTAAAAGCTTTTAACCTTTACATTCTTATATATCCTGCCAGGGAACAAAAAGTTTCATTTCTTATAAAAAAAGTATACAGAACTTGTGTTAAATTCTGTACACTCTCAATGAACTGTTCCTTTTGCATTTTATCTTCTACCCATCCATTTACCTCTGATACCTGATAAAAATAAAACCTCCAAACTGAGTAATCTTATCTTACATCAGTTTGAAGGTTTGCACAAAACTTCCTTGCTCAATCAAAACAAATCGTTTTCTAAGGTTTAGTTAAAATCCCAGAATCCAGTCCCTGTTTCAGGATCGTATTTGCGGTGGATAGTTCCGCCTGTTACCGGACGAAGTTCGATTTCTGTAGTATACAGTACAGTAATTGATTTCATATGACCTGCTGCCATGCAATGTCGTTCACCATCTTTATAAGAGAATACTGCATGAGTATGATGGTAACAGATATTATTTTCACCTGTGACCACGTTGCCGTTTAAAGATACCAACTCAAGCATTCCGGAAATACGCTGTTCTTCGAAGCTGCCTGTCTCTGGGATAAAGGTCTGAATTTCTGCATCCTTACATCCTCCGATCCCGGAAAAAGTGGCTGATCTGATATTTTCTTTTTTACATATTTCGAGGATTGTACTGATAATCTCGTCATCACGATCCATTCTTATGTAATAGCATTCGCCGAATTTTCTGTAGTCCATTTTTTATCTCCATTTAAGTTATTGCTTTTGAATAAATATTGCTTAACAGAAATATTATATTCCTGTTCCCTGCAGATAACAATCCCCAAAAATCTCTGGCAGGGATTGCTATAGTAATGAATATTTATAGTGTATTATTATCTGTTTATCCAAGAGCTACATCCAGAATCATCATCAGAGAGAATCCTACCGCAAAGAAAATAGTTCCAATGTCTGGAGTGTTCTCCGGCAGACATTTCGGGTATGAGTTCTTCTACTACTACATAGAGCATAGCTCCGGCTGCGAAGCTTAAAAGATATGGAAGTGCCGGGACAATGAGGCCGGCAGCCAGGATTGTGAGGACTGCACCGACAGGTTCTACAATCCCGGACAGGACTCCGCCTGCAAAGGCTTTGGTTTTTCCCATTCCCTCAGAACGCAGGGGCATAGAAATAATGGCTCCCTCGGGAAAGTTTTGAATGGCAATCCCGATAGAAAGAGCCATGGCTCCCATTATAGTGATCTGGGCGTGACCTGTTAAATAGCCTGCGTATACGACTCCTACTGCCATTCCCTCCGGAATATTATGCAGAGTTACTGCAAGAACCAGCATGGTAGTTCTCTGAAGTTTGCTCTTCGGACCTTCTGCCTTGTTACTGTTCTGGTGAAGATGCGGGATCATGTGATCCAGCAAGAGCAAAAAAAACACCCCTATCCAAAATCCCACTGCTGCCGGTACAAATGAAAGCTTCCCCAGTCCGGAAGACTGTTCAATTGCCGGGATTAGCAGACTCCATATGGAAGCTGCAACCATAACTCCTGCTGCAAAGCCGGTAAGTGCCCTTTGAATCTGTTCATTCAGATTCTTCTTCATGAAAAATACGCAGGCGGCTCCTGCAGAAGTTCCAAGAAAAGGAATCAAAATTCCATAAAATACATTTATATCCATCAATTTATTCCTCCTGTTTTTATTTGTATGCAAATAAAAGAAATAGGTTCTTGTTATTTGTTTGATTTAGTTAGTCTATTCTAACTCTAATCAGTATATCAGATTTTTTGACAAATAAAAAGAGAATACAAAATTTTTTGTTATTTTGTATTCTCTACATTAGAGCGTGTTTGAAAAAGCTTTCTGCAAAATATACTGCAAAGTGGGGCGTGCAGATTGCGGAAATGTTTTTCAAAACACGTTACATAGTGCAACAGAAATAAATATTCTCATGTAAACTGCATTTTGGATTAAATCCTGCGTGGCAGTAAGGGCAGCTGCCTTTTTTGTATTCCTGAAGTGTAAGTTTCCTGCCGCAGTTTCCGCATAAAACAGGATAAGCTTCTTCCGGTGTTGTTGCCATAAATGAATGATCTTCCAGTTCATCGTGGCAGGAATAACATGCGTAATATTTCCTGCACTTCGCGCAGAGCAATGCAGCTATGTCAAGCTGTGTGTGATAGTGTGTACACCGTCCTGCTTTATCAAGTCCGATTCCGTGAATCTTTATGTTTTCCTGCTTTACCAGATTGTCTTCCGGCAGGCTATTCTTTAACCTGTTACTTTTATCAGCGGTTTCCTGCATTGTTGATTCCTTTTCTGATGGGAATTGCGATCAGTACTGCAAGAACTGTGATCACAATATCCTTTGGAATAAATGCTGTTAAGGAGTATACTGCGATTGCCGGGATGCTCATGGAGCCTCCTACAAAGTGCCACTGCAGACCACCGATTGTCTCAACGATCAGAAGTCCGATCAGTGCGAATCCGATTGAGATTGCAAGATTCTTTGTCTTGTTCTCTGTTTTCGGACGGATTCCGCAGAGCCAGGTCATGATCGGCCATGCCCAGATGTATCCTCCTGTAACTCCTACGATGCTGCTGATTCCGCCTGAGAAGTTAGCAAAGATCGGAAGACCGATGGCTCCTAACAGAACGTAAACCAGTGTTGCTGTAGTTCCAAGCCTGGAACCAAGTACTGCGCCTACAAGTGCTACACCAAATACCTGAATGGTGATCGGTACACCGGTAGGCATTGGCAGTGAAATCTGTGATATTACTGCAAGAACTGCTGCAAACATACCAACCAGTACCATTTCTCTGGTTGTAAATTTTCTCTCTGCCAGCAGGGCTTTTTGCATATGACTGACTCATAATAAGACTCTCCTCTTTCCCTGTTAATGATTGATTTTGACCTTCTTTTTTATATCATAAGCAGAGAAGATTGTCAACCCGTTCTTCAATTTTGGGTTTACATTTGTAATAAGTCGTTACTGTTCACACACCACTGTCCCGCGAGGTGTTTTGGCATGAATATGCCAAAATCCCGAGACATACCGCGCGAATTTATGCGATTAGCATAAATTAAGTTTGCGAAGCAAATGATACTCCTTGGGCATTGCACAAGGAGGTTCATATTTCCTGCATCGCAAAGCGTGTTGCTGTGAACAGTAACAATAAATCATATATAGCGTTGTTATTTCACTATCTTCTCAATCATGCACTGATGCTCTTTATCCTTCTTCGAATAATTAATCCCTGCCAAAAGAATATTTCCTGCATATTCCTCCAGACTTTTACAATATTGCTTCTGTTTAATCTGAGAAATAGCTCCTTTGGCACTTTTATCCCATTTTAATTCCACTACCAGAGCAGGTTTATCAGGAAATTTTTTTCTCGGAATAAAGACCATATCCGCAAATCCCTTTCCTGTTGGCAGTTCACGATATACGCTATAATAGTTTCTAGCCGCATACAGAGCCAGTGAAATAGTATAACTTAATGCATTTTCATCATTATACTGAAGATGCGAGGTCTCAAAGTGTGCTCTTTGGATTCCCTGTGCAACCATCTGCTCATTCTGATTCCAGATTGCATTCAGGACATCTGCCGAATTTTTTAAAGCTTTTGACACTTCACCCCAGTCTGATACAGAAACAGCATTTGCATACTCATTCCGGATTTCATTATTAGGAATATACACACAATGTTCTGTAGAATCATATGCCAGATATCCCAGATGGATCAATAAGGTCAAAACATCATTCTCATCCCGGAATGTCGTCATATCATTTGTAAAATTTCCGGTATTAACAGGAATATGCTCTCCTGCCAGCATACTGAGAATATCATCCTTTAACCCCTCAAAATTCATATCTATATAAGTCTGCAGTGCTTCAAAAGATTCTGTCATATTCCAGTAGTTTCTGATAGAACCAAAAAGCATGCCGTTTACCACAGACCTTGGATTATAAACCGGCTCACAGTTTTCAAACCTGTACCCGTCATACCATTCTCTGATTTCCCTCATATCCATATGATATTTCTCACATAATTCTCTGACTTCTGTCTCTGTAAAACCCACAAACTTCGCCAGAGGTCCTGCATAAATCATAGAAAATTCATCAAACATATTCAGG
>NZ_JBWJVP010000274.1:0-7701 GCF_056339915.1 Blautia sp. ZXY-1-B12
GCCCGATGAGATTCGCATATTCCCAGCTGACCTTTATGGATGTTTTCTTTGACAGAAGCATTTCCTCTCCTCCATCATATCAGTAAGCTTTGCTCTGATGTTCGATGTACCTGCGGATGTTTTCTTCCGATACAGATCCGACCGTTTCCACATAATAGGAATGATTCCACAGCTCCCCTTTCCAAAGCTGGTTTTTTATTTCCGGAAAACGTTCGAAAAGCTTCCTGCAGATATGCCTCGACCTCCGCATTTAATATCTTCCGCCGGTATTTCACTGACCATACCATATGGTAATTAATATTACACACAAGTGCGGTAATGTATACGATTTTCTTTCATACATATATGTATACCATGATATCAAAAATTTCGCAATAAAATATCGAACATATTTTCTTTTTATAATGCCGAGTACAGCTTTTTATAGGGGGAAATTGAATGAAAACCGTTTTGTTATTTTTATTTATTATGAGTGCAGATATGCACAGTTTGCGCTTTCATCTCGGTAATTGAATTGCCGAGGATTCCCGCTTATTATCCTAAATCCTTTAATACCAACTCAAGTATAACATAGATATAACCCCTGTAGTGCATAAACTCGAAATATTCCTGTTCACTGGCAAATAAAATGTATTTGCCTTCTACGTATCCCATGTATCCGTTGCTTGTGTTATAACCTTTCATCTGCCAGTTCCCCCTTGATTTCTTTTTCTAATATTATCAGTTTACACCAAATGGCTGTGCAAAAATCCCGACAACCAAAAGGCTAAACTTCCTAAATCATTTTTGTATTCAACAGCTAAAGATAGAGAATAGCAAGGACAGGAAGTAGTTACCCACCTTCCGGACATTCGTCCCAGAACAGAAATCCTACTGGAATACTTGCAGATAAATAAAGAAAGCAGCTCATCTTCCTTTGTCACAGTAAGTCCTGTGTCATAAAGCTGATAAGCTGCCATTTTGTTCTGCAGGTATTCTATTTGTTCTCGCTCAACCTTTTCTTTAGCTCAATGATATTCTCCTCAATCCGCTGTATCACAGTCTTGAAATCATCATCTGATTTCCCCGTTGGATCATCAAGTCCCCAGTTATCATCAAATGCTCTTCCAATAAAAGGACATCCCACATTACAGCCCATTGATATTGCAATATCAACATCTGGGATATCAGCAATCAGCTTACTATACTGACCATTTGCTTCCATGTCTATTCCATAAATCTCTTTCATGATACGAACGGCATCCTGATTAATCTGAGACTTTGTCTCTGTTCCGGCCGAATAGCTTTCAAATATATCTGATGCCAGATGTTTTCCCAATGCCTCTGCTATCTGACTACGGCATGAATTATGAACACAGATAAATGCGACTTTTTTCTTATTCATGAAATGGGCACCTCTCCTTAATACATTGATTGTTCTTACCAGAATGAATACACTTTATAACAGGCTTTTCCATTTGTATATTGAAATTCTCTGCCACATAGTCAATCGCTGAGATTATGGCCATATAAGAATCTCTTTTACAACATCTTGGTCCACCAATGCTCCCGATTGCGTCAAGTGCCTTGAAAGTCATTTTATTAGCAAGCCCCCAAGATTCATTTTTAAGTGGGGTTGCTCCTGAGATTATTGATATAAACACTCCTGCACTAATACCAACGCCACAAGCTCCCCAGAATCCACATACACCGCCTGGAACAGCTTTTCCTCTATTCAATGATTGTGGAATTAACCTGATATTCAGCTTTCTGCATTGCAGAAACAGCTTTCCAAAAACAACGATAATCAATAACATTTAACGGCACTCCCATCAATTCGGAAGTGCCACTTTTTCCAACTTATTATTCACATCAAAGCAAACCTTGTCCCCTTCATTGATGTTACATTCATAGAGCATAGCATCCTCTGCTTTTATCCTTATTTCTTCGCCTGAAGAATTCGTAAGCGTCACTATTGCCATGACTGGCATGCCTTTCGGTCGCTCTTCACAACCGAAGTCCAGGTCTTCATCAATTCGTTTTACTGTGTATATCATAGCAATTCCTCTGAAAATAATATTAGAAATCAGTTCTCCATGTTCCTTCGAATTTTCTCTATCAAAGTGATATCTGCCGGTAACCAGGCAACGCTGTTCAGTTGATCCTTCGTAAGCCATTTTGCAGCTTCCGCTTCTTTTAGTTCCAGGTGACCCGCTGTGACCTCTGCCCAGAAGCAATCCATGGAAAGGTGAAAGGTGGGATAACCATACTCTATAGTGTCAATCAAATCCCCTACCTTAATTTCTGTATCCAGTTCTTCCATGATTTCTCGCTTTAATGCTTCCTGAGGAGTTTCTCCTGCTTCGATTTTTCCTCCAGGAAACTCCCAACCGCCTTTCAGCTCACCGTAACCACGAGCCGTTGCAAAAATTTTATTCTTTTCTTTCATATTGTCGCAGATAACTGCTGCAACTACTTTTATTGTCTTCATTTGTTTCGTACCTCAAATCATTTATGCTGTAATATTTGACTGTAAATACCGTAATAAATCTTCTCTCACTGGATGATGCATTTTCATCGTTACTTTCGTGATCGGCTGCATACGTCCGCGATTATCTTCTTTCCGGGCATTTCTGGCTCCCACCAATCCCATTGTCACTTTCTTATCAAAAACTTTTTCAAAAGATTTTTTAGCCTGCTTCGCAAGTGTCACACGATGAACCAGAAACAACACTCTTTTGAAACCAAGCTCACGCATAGCAAGTGCGGATGCATATATCTTTCCTGTTCCCGAATTTGTCAAGAGAGTACGCACATCTTTTTATTTCTAATCACATAGAATTACAAAGCAATGCTCTTGTTTGCCTTTGGAAGCATATCCGCAGGAATCGAATTATGCAGCTTCCATACGAAACTGACAGGTCTCTCTCCTTCATGCTTCACATAATCTGCATTTCCTAAAAAAGTATATGGTGCTGTATATGAACCAAGCCTTTTAAATTCACGAACAAATAATGATATGATATCACCTGTATTCTTGTGATTAATATATCTCTGTATTTTTGCACTCGCTTGCCTATCCTGACTTTGGCTTTGCCAATGAAAGAGCTTATCGTTAATTGCATAATCCTCATACATAGTAGATGGAGAGAAATCTTTCTCTGATTTGTTCAGATTAATAAAAAAGATATCTGTTTTTTTATCTTCAAAACGTTTTACACCTTCTCTGAATTCCGGTGATTCTGTCTCTGTAAATAATCCAAATGCAGCCATAATCTGATTTGTGTTATAACGGCAGTGTAAATCCAGAGGACAAAGATAAGAGTATTCATTTCTCCCAGCAACAAAACTGATATGCTTACGATTGTATTTCAAAATCTGCAGAACTTCATCTCTTACAAAAGTTTCCTTTAGGACTGACTCAATTCCTTCATCGATACTTTGGAAACCGCATTTAGCCGGATTCTTTTTATAAAATGTATAATAAAGCATATTTCGCATGATGCGTTCTTCTTCGTTATTTGCAACTTTATTACCGTCAATATATCTGATCCAATAATCCAGTAGTCTGGCTGAGTTCACATGGAAAAATCCGGTCATCATACTGTAAATTTTATCATCTACATCTCTGTCATCTTCAATAATGCCTGCCCACTTTTTTAAGCGGAACAAAGATCTGGCACCTGTATTCTGATAGAAATCATACAGAGACATATTATATTCCAGCAAAAAGTTTTCCAGATTAAGCGGTAATCCAGTATCTTCTTCAAAGGTTCTCACCATTTCAATCAGTGCTCTTTTGTTATTATCTGTCTGCTTCAGGTTCTCCAGAATATATTCTTTTGCATACTTTTCAAGTTCGATATAGCAACCTCTTGGCAGATTGCTGAATCCATCCTCCACCTGTTTACGAATGGATTTTCGGCCTTTCCCTACAATTGCCTCAAATTTCATTGCAAAATTATACTTTTTGTTTGCCTGTCCAATAAAATCAAGAACCGTAAGGCAATCTTTCCCTGGACTTAAACGTAACCCTCGTCCTAGTTGCTGTAAAAATACAGTCGCACTTTCTGTTGGCCTCAAGAATAAGACGGTGTCTATAGCCGGGATATCCACACCCTCATTATATAAATCCACAACGAAAATAAAGTTTATCTTTCCACTTAACAAATCTGTTTTTGCATCATTTCGAATATCGTCTGCACTTTTCGAAGATAATGCAATGGACGGGATTCCTTTATCATTAAAATATTTCGCCATGTAATTTGCGTGAGCAACACTGACACAAAATCCAAGACCTTTCACAGACGAAATATCTGTCACATATTTTTTTACACTGTTTAAAATCAAAGCGCAACGTCTTGTATCTGCCGTATATACTTTTTCCAGCTCTGACACATCATATTTACCACGCGTCCATTTGAAATTCCTATAATCTGTGTCATCTGTTACACCCAAATACTGAAAAGGACTTAACAGATTTCGATCAATCGCTTCACCCAACAGTAATTTTGATGCAATACGTCCATCAAAATACTTCAGGATATCCTTACCATCCATTCGGTCAGGAGTAGCAGTCAATCCTAATAGAATCTTCGGCTCATAGTATGCCAGTAATTCCTGATAAGAATCAGCTGCTGCATGGTGGAATTCATCCACTATGATAAAGTCATAATAATCCTTGCTTGTCCACTGAGAAAGCTTTGCAGAATTGAATGACTGGATACTGATAAACAGATGCTCAATATCCGTTGGTTTATAACCATCTACGTACAACTCACCAAAATTAAAGTCATTCAAAACTTCCTGGAATTTCTGAATGCTCTGTTCGAGAATCTCCTTTCTGTGAGCCACAAATAACAAGCGTGCTCTTGGGTTCTTCTCCTTAAAAGCTTTATAATCAAATGCCGCAATAATTGTTTTTCCAACACCTGTCGCTGCAGAAACCAGATTACGATAATGTCCGTATACTTCTCGTTCTGCAGCAAGATTATCCAAAATTTCCTGCTGATATGCATATGGTCGAATCGAAACCTGAAGACTACGTTTTGACTTTCTATCAAATGCAGCCCTCGTTAATTCTTTTTTCAGCTTTTCATGACAGTCTGGGTTTTCAGGGTCAAAGGTTTCAAAAGAGGCATCATTCCAGTAGCTCTCAAAGGAAACCGAAAACTTTTTCACAATATCAAATGACTCTTTCTCAGTCACCTTCACATTCCACTCCAATCCCCCAGTCAAAGCTGGATTTGAAAGATTTGATGAGCCAATATATGCAGTTGAAAATCCAGTGTCTCTTTTAAACAAATAAGATTTTGCATGCATACGTGCATGATTCGTTTCATAATTAATCTTCACTTCCGTATTTGGAAGCTCTGCAAGAGCAACAATCGCTTTATAATCTGTAGCCTGTGTATAAGTCGTTGCAATCACACGTAAACGAACACCCTCTCGTTTCGTGAATGCAGTCAATTCCACAAGAAGTGGACGTATTGCACTCCACTTAATAAATGAAACCAAAAGATCAATAGAATCAGAGGACAAGATTTCTTTCTTCAATTCCGAAAGCATACTTGGCTCATTTTTAGATCCTGTAAACAAGGCATTCTCTACAATTGACGTTTCCGGATGCACAGCTTTGATTGTATTAATGCTTCTTGCTGAATTCATTTTTTCATATAATGAGGTTAATACTTCTCCTTTTTCAAGAATGATATTATCCTCAAATTCAGGTTCATTCGTATGCTCTGCTATTTCCTGAACGATTTCATTACATAAGCGAATTTGTGCCAGTAACGATTCATTTTCTTTAGATGACGGGAAACTGTCTCTTAAGTATTGCAAAGCCTGATTTATGACATATGATATGTATATGGTAAGAATACGTCTTGCATCCTCTCCATCAAGTTTTTCTAATTCTATATCATATTTTTCACGATCAAGCTGCTGCAGTTCTTTATTTATTCTCGTATTAACAATCTGTTCGTATATCCCATTTTTTAACATTAAACCCATCTCCTTGTTATGTATCATTCCTATTTACAACAATGTAAGTCAGAATATACTGTTATTATTAATTATACTACACAGACTCATAATTCGGTGGGAAAATTTTCCGGAAGCAATTCTTCGAAATACATATAATTATAAGGAAAATTCATAATGCTTTCTTCCACTCTTCTGTTCGTGGCTCTGCTGTTTTCTTGTTTCTACTTCAATCTGCTTTGCAGCAAGTGCTTGTAATACACTTGTCATAAATAAGATTCTGGAATTTCAGCTTGTTCTAACAATTTTTCGCTTTGATAGGCATTCTTCGTAAATCCAATATGTTAAATAAAAACGCCAGTAGAATACTCCACTGACGCCTTACAAATACTATTGTTTTTTCTTATTATGTATTAATAACTTTACTTATGATTCCCAATAGCATTTGAATCATTCTCTCAAATGACTCCTTAAATTTTTGTATTCTACCCTATCACACTGGCACCAAATGGCATGAAAGAAAGTCTTGCCATCTTGAAAAACTGCTTTCCAAACGGAATTCCAACTATCGTAATACACCATATACAACCAACTATCAGATTTCCAAGCGCCATTTCCCAACCAAAAAATACAATCCATATGAGATTTACCAAGAATGAAAACATACCATTTCCATACACGATTTCTTTTCCAAACGGCCAGAATGCCAACGTTGCAAATTTAAAGCATTGCAGGCCTACCGGAATTCCAATAATTGTAATACACCATATGCATCCTGCAAAAACCCATGCCAGTCCACCCAGCAATCCTCCAAATATAAACCAAAGGATATTACCTATAGTTCTCATGATAACACATCCCCCTTAAAGTCCTCTGAACATCTGATCAACATGATTTCTACGATTTCTCAACCAGCTTTACGGCAGAATCTCAAGCCAGTATCCATCTGGATCTACAATGAAATAGATTCCCATGGCTTCATTTTCGAAGCAAATACACCCCATCTCTTCGTGCTTCTTGTGCGCTGCCTCATAATCCTCCGCCTTCAATGCCAGGTGAAATTCGCATTCACCCAGATTATATGGCTGTGGATGATCTTTAAGCCAGGTAAGTTCCAACTCAAAATCACTTACATCGTTGCTCAGATACACAACAATAAAATCATCGGTAGTCTTTCTTCTCACCTCGTGCAGATCAAGGGCCTCGTTGTAAAATTTAATAGATCGGTCCAGGTCTGATACATTGTAATTTTCGTGAATCATCTTAAATTTCATAGTTCTTCTCCTTTTGTACATTTTGTGTTTCTAATACGTGACTTAAATGTCAAATCTCCAACCACAATCGCCATGATAAATCATTTGTTTTGTCATACCACCGTCAATACAGATATTTTCACCTGTAATAAAGCCTGCTTTTTCAGAACAAAGAAACAGTACCATATTGGCAATATCCATGGGATTTCCCACACGATGAACTGGCTGCTGCACTGCATCTGCTCCTGTATATTCGGTAAAGTCAGTATCTATCCATCCCGGAGAGATTGAATTGACTCGTACTCTTCCTGCAAGGCTGACTGCCAACGCATGAGTTAATGCTGAAATTCCGCCTTTTGCTGCGGTGTAACTTTCTATTTGCGGTTGACTCATGCGGTCACGGGAAGATGAAATATTGACAATGGCAGCTCCTTCAGAAAAATATGGCTGAAATAGTTTGGCCAGATAAAACGGTGCCGTAACACCT